>JBECKU010000315.1:0-9126 GCA_040235385.1 Candidatus Sulfobium sp.
CCGCGGCCGCGCACCGCCCGACCATTTTTCTCGATGAGATCGGAGACCTTAACCATTCCCTCCAGGCGAAACTCCTCAGGGTTATAGACGACCACGAGATCAGACCGTTGGGAGGAGTACAAAACCGAAAGATCGATATAAGGTTTATCACCGCCACAAACAAAGATCTTCTGAAGGAGGTCGGTAAAGGGGCCTTCCGCGAAGACCTGTATTATCGTATTAATGTGGTCACATTAAATATTCCGGCCCTGAGAGAGAGGAAAGAAGACATCGTTATTCTCGCGAAGCATTTTCTCGGGAAATACGCCCACGAGATCGGGAAGAACGTCAGGACCATCGACGATGAGGCGATGAAACTATTAGTGGAGTATGCCTGGCCCGGCAACGTGAGGGAATTGCAGAACATCATCGAGAGGGCCATCCTTATCACGGACAGAGATTCGGTCCTTCCCGAACATATTCCTGAAAGTCTCAAAACGAAGACTACATTTAACGAAGAGTCTCTTATGAAAGTCCTTTCGATCGAAAATTACACGAAAGAATTTATCAGACGATATCAGTCTCTTTATAGTGAGCAAAAACTCGCGGATATGCTTGGCATTACGAGAAAAGCACTCTGGGAGAAAAGAAAGCGATGGGGCCTCGCAAGGGAGTGATGTTACTTTAATTCCCATTTATCTCGCTTGATGTTACGATTTGTACCAGCCATAAGTCCCTATTAATTAACCTCTTTTTCTATTTTTATTCCTCAACGCTACAAAAAGTAATCCGACGTTTTTGATCTAAACTCAGAGCTTTAGATGTTACTTTCAGTTAGATCTTCCAACCTATTGTTTTTTAAGTAATTTCAATATCATATTCTCCTCTGAGAAAGCGGGCACATCTATTGCACTTATTTAGAAAGAATAGATTTTATCAATTGGGGGAGAATGATTATAGAAGAAGTCATAGAATTTTTTAAACATGTGCCTCCGTTTCAATTTCTTGACGACGCCGCGTTAAGGAAGATTACGGCCGGCGTCTCAATGGAATACTATCCCAAAGGATCTACAATCCTCTATCAGGACGGCCCTCCCAGCGAATATCTCCGGGTGATTAAAAAAGGCGCGGCCAAGGTTTTTGTCAAGTCGGAAAACGGGGAAGAGATCCTCACGGACTACAGGGGCGAAGGCGATATCATAGGATATCTGTCCCTTTTCAGCGCCGACAAGTCAAGGGCGAATGTCGTGGCGGTCGAAGATATCATCTGCTATCTCGTGAGCAGGGACGCCATTGAATTTCTTCTTGAGTCTTATCCGGAGGGTAGAGAATTCTTCCACCGGACGTTCCTTAATAAATACCTCGACAAGTCTTTCATGGAAATGCGCAACAAGAGCGTTCTTTACAGCGGGGGGGACAGACTGCTATTTACTACGACGGTCGGTGAGCTTGCCACGAAGGACGTTGTGACAGCTTCCCGGGATATCTCCATACGTGAAGCGGCCGAGCTCATGTCGAGAAGTCGTATCAGTTCGATCGTCCTCACCGATTCCGGTAAAGCCCCCGTCGGGATCGTTACCGATAGGGACCTCCGGGACAAAGTAGTATCCAAAGGCAGAAACGTATCCGACAGTATCGGCAGCATAATGAGCTCGTCGCTTATCAAGGCGGATGCCAGGGACTATTGTTTCGAGGCGCTTCTTAAAATGATACGCTACAACATTCATCATCTCCTCGTCGTCGATGAGGGTAAACTTGAAGGGATCGTCACGAACCACGACCTGTTGATGCTTGAAGGCACATCGCCCATATCGATCGCGAGGGAGATAGAAAGCCAGCAGGCTATCGACGGGCTCGTTCCGGTGTCGAAAAAAATCACCGGCATGGTCTCTCTGTTGCTCAAGGCAGGCGCCAAGGCCAGCAATATTTCCCGGGTGATCACGGAGATCAACGACCGTCTCGTGAGAAAGATCCTCCAGATTTCCGAGAAGGTGCACGGTCCTCCGCCGGTTCTTTACTGCTGGATCGCCTTCGGTAGTGAAGGGAGGAAGGAACAGACATTCAAGACCGATCAGGACAACGCACTCATATACGAAAACCCGAATACCGACGATGAGGAGGATTCGGCAAAAGATTATTTCGACCGGTTTAGTAAGTATGTGAGGGACGCCCTGGTGAGATGCGGATTCCCCCTTTGTCCCGGCAACTATATGGCGAGCAATCCTCTCTGGAGACAGCCCCTGAGAGTCTGGAAGGAGTACTTTACGAAGTGGATCAATGCGCCGACTCCGGAGGCAATCCTGTTTTCGGTAATCGTCTTTGATTTCAGGCCTGTTTACGGCGATCTGGGGCTCGCAGAAAAGCTGAAAGACCACCTTATGCAGTCTCTCAAAGGACAGAGCATGTTCCTGGCGTTTATGGCGGACCTGACGGTGAACCTCCGTCCCCCTCTGGGTTTTTTCAAGACGTTCGTTGTTGAAAAGAGCGGGGAACACAAGGATAAATTAAATCTGAAATTCAAGTGCATCGCCCCGCTTCTCGATATCGTGAGACTTTTCAGCCTGGAGAAAGGTGTCACGGAGACGTCAACTCTGGAGAGACTTGAGGCTCTCAGGACGAGGCATCCTATTGTAATGGAATATGGTGAAGAACTGGAACAGGCTTTCGAGTTTATCACGCTCCTCAGGATACACCACCAGTATGAGCAGATGGAGAAAGGTGAGGAACCCGATAACTTCATCAATCCCGATGATCTCTCAAATCTGGAAAAGAAGATCCTTAAGGAGTCCTGTCAATTAATATCGAAAATTCAGGACATGATTATCAAGGAATATAAACCCGGAACGGTGATGTGATGATCGGGACCGCCGCCTTTTTCAAAAACAGGTTCATCAGGAAGATCTATGAACATAAAGGTATCCAGGATGCCATCCTGCAAAACCTCGATGTGTCAGGGAATATTGACGAGGACGCCCTGCTGGAGGAAGCTGAATACGTCGTCATCGATACTGAGCTGACGGGTCTGAAAATAAAAAAAGACTCGATCGTCTCTCTTGGGGCGGTCAGAATGTCGGGGAAAAAAATAGACATTGGGAATAATTTTTACCGGCTTGTGGAGCCGAGGACCGAACTTACGGGTAAGAGCATAGTTATCCACGAGATTACCCCGGGGGAGGTTGCGGAGTGGCCGGATATCGAAGCTCTGCTGCCCGAATTCATCGAGTTTTGCGGAAGCCGGATAGTGGTCGGTCATATGGTAGCCATAGATCTTGGATTTATCAATATGGAAATGAAGAGACTTTATGGATTTCCTCTTCAGAACCCTGCGGTCGATACTTATCAACTTTACAGGTGGCTAAGAAAAAAAGAAGAGGAGTGCTGCGCATATTACGGCGGCTTGACGGAAGAAGCGGATCTTTTCACCCTGGCAAAGAAATACGAGATCCCCGTAAACGGCGTCCATCATGCGCTTAAGGACGCTTTTGTGGCGGCGCAGCTTTTCCAGCGTTTAATTGCCGCTTTGCCCAGGTTCGGGATCAGGACGATCGGTGATCTTCTGGGCGTGGGAAAACCGGCGAAATGAGTCTATTATGGTTGAAGGAGGTGATGCGAGAGGGGAGGACAAGGTATGCCGGCCTTCGGCCGGAAGGCGCTGCGGAAAGAAATGATTATATGCAGCGGGCGGCGTGGACGGAGTCTGCGTCGGGCAGTGATGGAATCCAATATTGAAGGAGGATTACGATGGCAGTAAAGCAGGATTTTAAGGCCTACTGGAGAGAAAACCTTACGTACGTGATTATCTTGCTGAGCATCTGGTTCGTCGTTTCTTATCTGTGCGGGATAGTATTTGCCGACGCCCTTGACAAGATCAAATTGGCTGGATTCCCCCTGGGTTTCTGGTTTGCCAGCCAGGGGTCGGAGGTCATATTCGTCATACTTATTTACGTATACGTGAAACTTATGAACAACCTGGATATGAAGTATGATGTGCACGAGCAATAACGACATGAACTCCATATTTTCAACGACGTTGTTTGAAAATACTATCAAGCCGATTATTGAAAGGAGAATTCTATGGGTATTTTAGCCTGGACATGGATTATCGTGGCAGTTACTTTTGCTGTCTACATTGGTATTGCTATCTGGTCGAAGGCAAAGACTACGGGGGATTTCTATGTTGCAGCAAAGCGTGTTCATCCAGTGCTGAACGGAATGGCCACAGGCGCTGACTGGATGTCCGCCGCTTCATTTATTTCGATGGCGGGGTTGATATCCTTCCTGGGCAGAGACGGTACCATGTACCTTATGGGATGGACGGGAGGATATGTGCTTCTCGCGATGCTTCTGGCCCCGTATCTCCGTAAATACGGGAAATATACGGTCCCGATGTTCGTTGGAGAGAGGTATTACTCGCAAAGCGCGCGTGTCGTCGCAGTGCTTTGCGCGATCTTCGTCTCTTTTACGTATGTTGCCGGCCAGATGCGCGGCGTGGGCGTCGTCTTCTCGCGGTTCCTTGAGGTGCCTATCAATACGGGCGTTATGATAGGTATGGCAATCGTTTTCATATATGCCGTTCTCGGCGGTATGAAAGGGATCACCTATACCCAGGTTGCTCAGTATTGCGTCCTGATCACGGCCTATATGATACCGGCGATCTTCATCTCGATAATGCTGACCGGGAACCCGATCCCCCAGTTCGGCTACGGAAGTTCCCTCAGTCAGAACGGAATGAATATACTGGGAACTGATGCGGGGTATCTACTGGAGAAACTTGATAAGATCCAGATGGACCTGGGATTTGCCGCCTATACCAGCGGCGGCGCAAAGAGCACTATCGACGTTTTCATGATCACGCTGGCGCTGATGGTCGGGACGGCAGGTCTTCCCCATATCATCATCAGGTTTTTCACTACACCTACAATCAGGGGTGCCCGCGCGTCTGCCGGATGGGCTTTGCTCTTTATTGCGATTTTGTATACGACAGCTCCAGCAGTGGCGTCCTTTGCGAGAATAAACATGATAAAGACCCTGAACGACAAGTCATATGCGGAGGCCCCGTCCTGGTTCAAGAACTGGGAAAAGACCGGTCTTATCGCCTGGCTTGACAAGAACGGCGACGGCAAGATCCAGTACGCCAAAGGTGACGCGTTCAAGGGGAAACCCAGTTTTGACAGATCGCAGGCAGGACAATACGGACAGTTGGTAGTAACCAATGCACCCGTTCCTGATAACTCCAATGAGCTTTACGTGGACAGGGATATCATGGTTCTTGCCAACCCTGAAATAGCGAAATTGCCCGCATGGGTGGTTGCGCTGGTTGCGGCCGGAGGCCTCGCTGCCGCTCTGTCTACAGCTGCGGGACTGCTCCTGGTTATCGCTGCCTCTCTCTCGCATGATCTGATCAAGAACGTTATCGCCCCTGGGACTTCAGAGAAGGCCGAGCTTTTATATGCCAGAATCGGGGCCGGCTTGGCCGTATTGGTTGCAGGCTATTTCGGCATACATCCGCCGGGTTTCGTAGCACAGGTGGTCGCGTTCGCCTTCGGTCTTGCGGCCTCTTCCTTCTTCCCCGTTATCATCATGGGAATTTTCTGGAAGAGGGCAACAAAAGAGGGCGCCATGCTTGGAATGATCACAGGCATTCTCTTTACGGCCATCTATATCATCTACTTCAAGTTCATCAATCCCGGAGCCAACACGGCGGCCAACTGGCTTTGGGGTATATCGCCCGAGGGTATCGGCTCGATAGGGATGGTCATCAATTTCATCGTGATGATAGTCGTTTCGAATATTACCAAGGCCCCGCCGGAAAAAGTGCAGAATATGGTGGAGAGCCTGCGTTATCCCAGGGAGATCGCTTCCTAGGGTAATACTTACAACTATATGTGACGCCCTGTTCTGCAGGGCGTCACATATAGTTTTTTAGCTCGGTCAGGGATTACAGTCAGAAGAAATGATCCGCACCGGGAAGGAATACGCCTTAATCGGCATGTGCGGAGACTCTATTCCTGGAAGGACGTATAATTCAATGAGGAGGTCAAAAATGGCTGAGACAAAAACGGCTGAGACAAAAAATATCGAAGTGCTGCTGGCTGAAAAAAGGACATTTCCGCCACCCGGGGAAATCAGTAAAAAGGCCCATATAAAGAGCATCGAAGAATACGAAAAGATCTATAAGCGGTCTGTGGAGGACCCTGAGGGCTTCTGGGGCGAGATGGCGGAAAAGCAGCTCACCTGGTTTAAGAAATGGGACAAGGTCCTGGAATACAGCTTTGAGAAGCCCGAGATCAAATGGTTTCAGGGGGGAAAGCTCAACGCGGCCTATAACTGTCTTGACAGGCATATAAATACATCGACGAGGAACAAAGCTGCGATAATATGGGAGGCGGACGACGGCCATTATAAAACCTATACGTATCAGCAGTTGTATTATGAAGTGAACAGGTTCGCAAACGTGCTGAAGAAGCACGGGGTAGCCAGGGGAGACAGGGTAACCATCTATCTGCCCATGATACCGGAGCTCGTCATATCGATGCTCGCGTGCGCAAGGATAGGAGCGATTCACAGCATCGTCTTCGGCGGGTTCAGCTCCCAGGCGCTGATGGACAGGATCCAGGACTGCAAAGCCAAAATCGTGGTAACGGCCGACAGGGGCGTCAGAGGAGGGAGACAGGTCCCCCTGAAAGCCAATGCCGACGTTGCAGTGCAGGAGTGCCCCACCGTTGAAAAAATGATTGTGGTTAAAAGGGTCGATGACATAGACATGGAGCCGGGAAGAGACTTATGGTGGGACGATGAGATGAGGGCCGGCGATATAGAAAATTTCTGTGAACCGGAGCAGATGGACGCTGAAGACCCTCTTTTCATATTGTATACTTCCGGCTCCACCGGCAAACCCAAGGGGGTGCTCCATACTACCGGAGGGTACCTCCTGTATACTAACCTCACCTTCAAATGGATCTTCGATTATCATGAAGAGGACATCCATTTCTGTACGGCCGATATCGGATGGGTGACAGGCCACAGTTACATCGTGTACGGTCCTTTGTCGGAGGGCGCGACGAGCCTTATGTTCGAGGGCGTTCCCACATATCCTAACCCGGGCCGCTTCTGGGAAATCTGCGACAAGCACCAGGTGGACATCATTTATACCGCCCCTACGGTTATCAGGGCGCTTATGAGGGAAGGTCCGGACTGGGTGAAAAAATACGACCTCTCGTCTCTCAGGATTCTCGGGACCGTGGGCGAGCCGATCAACCCGGAAGCATGGATGTGGTATTACCTGCATGTAGGCAAGGAAAAGCTCCCTGTCGTCGATACATGGTGGCAGACGGAGACGGGGGGCATATTGATCACCCCTCTTCCGGGTGCGATGACTTTGAAACCGGGCTCCGCGAACAGGCCTTTTCCCGGTGTCGTTCCCAGGGTCCTAAAGGAAGACGGCTCGCCGGCCGGCGCCAATGAAGGTGGATATCTTGTCATAGAAAAGCCATGGCCGGGGATGATAAGAGGAACGTTCGGAGACCCTGAGCACAAGCGTGTGAAGGAGGTATATTTCTCCAGGTTCCCCGGGAAGTATCTCACCGGCGACGGCGCCAGAGTCGATGAAGACGGAGATTACTGGCTGATGGGCCGGATCGACGACGTCATCAATATTTCCGGCCACAGGCTCGGCACCGCCGAGGTCGAGTCCGCGCTGGTTAGCCACGATGCCGTCGCTGAAGCGGCAGTGGTAGGGTTCCCCCACGAGATCAAGGGCGAGGGGATATATGTTTACGTGACTCTGAAAGAAGGGGTTCAGCCCTCTGACGAGCTGAAGAAAACGCTCGTGGGTCATGTAAGGACGGTCATCGGTCCGATCGCCACGCCCGACAAGCTCCAGTTTGCTCCCGGTCTGCCGAAGACGAGAAGCGGCAAGATCATGAGAAGGATCCTCAGGAAGATCGCCTGGGGCCAGGTCGAGGAGCTTGGCGACACGTCGACACTTGCCGACCCCTCAGTCGTCGATAATCTCGTGAAGGATAGATTGTAATACCGGACGGGACTCGCGCAAAATAAGAATTAACCACAGAGACACGTAGACACAGAGAAAGTCTTTAAGGCTTCTCCTCCGTGCCTTCGTGTCTCCGTGATGAAATTCTTTTGGGGCAGCCTTTTTTCTGATTTGGAGGCAAGTGTGCACAGATTCACTCTCGATAAAGACGAAGTCGTTCTGGTGATAGTCGACATCCAGGAGAAGCTGGCGGCGGTCATGTCGGAGAAGCAGAAGGTGATCGACAACTGTCTTCATCTGATCGAACTTTCAAAACTCCAGGGGATTCCTGTCATAGTTACCGAACAATATCCCAAAGGTCTCGGCCCCTCGGTCAGCGAAATAAAGAATAGTCTTGATGATTATCGACCGGTTGAAAAGATCACCTTCGGCTGCTGCGACGAACCCTCGTTCCTCGAGAGAATTGCGGCCACGCGAAGGAGCAAGGTGGTCCTCGCAGGCATGGAAACGCATGTGTGCGTTCTTCAGACGTGTATCGGACTCATGAAGGGTGGGTATATCGTCCATCCGGTAGATGACGCGATATGCTCGAGAAAAAAACAGAACTTCAGGACGGCTCTCGAATATATGAGGCAGGCCGGCGCCGTGATCACATGTACGGAGACGGTGCTCTTTCAATTGCTTTTCAAGGCCGGGACGGAAGAGTTCAAGTCGATAGCGAAGAGGATAAAATAGCGGCGTCCTTGCGGCATTTTTAATCGTAGTCTATTTTCATTGGCTTTTTTTTGCATTTCAGCGTTTGATAATCGTCGAATAAAAATGTATGATATGTAAAAAAGAATCAACGGCGCGGCTCCTGAACGCCTTGAGTGGAAGGAGAATATCATGAAGAAGCTTTTTATTATATCACTTTCTGTTTTCATGATTATGTTGCCTGTAATGGGTTCCGCCGCGGACATATATGGGGCGGACGAGGCCGATGCGGCCGCGGCAGACACGCTCCTGGTGAGACCATTCGGCGTCGTTTCCCTGGTTATCGGAACGGCGGTCTTTATCGCATCCTTACCGTTCGCTGTCCTCGGCGGTAATGTAGGCGAGACGGCTAAGGTGCTCGTTGCAGATCCTTTCAATTACACCTTCGCCCGGCCGGTCGG
>JBECKU010000319.1:0-23401 GCA_040235385.1 Candidatus Sulfobium sp.
TATCTGGGGAAGGGTAGCGTGAGACTCATCGACTATGATGACGAAGTTTTCGGGAAAATAATCGATCAGGGTATAGGGGGGTTCGCCGGGAGCCCGTCCGCTCAGGTGCCGGGAATAGTTCTCGATCCCGTGGCAGTAACCGAACTCCCGCAGCATCTCCAGATCAAACCTCGTTCTCTCCTCGATCCGCCGCGCCTCCGCAATCTTGCCCTGCCGCAGGAATTCCCCGACACTAGTCTTCATCTCATCTTCGATACCCGAAAAAGACGATTCGAGCCTGTCCTTGGGAGTAAGCCAATGGCTGTTCGGGAAAAGGGCCATTTTTTCTATTCTCCTGATCTTTCTCCCCGTGAGAGGGTCGATCTCGCTCAGGGAGTCGACCATGTCGCCGAAGAACTCTATCCTCATCACCCTGTCGAGGGCAAACGAGGGATATACTTCGACCATGTCCCCTCTCACCCTGAAACAGCCTCTCCTGAAATCTTCGTCCGACCTGCTGTATTGCATTTCCACAAGCCTGCTTAAGACGGAATCCCGGTCCTCACGCATTCCCTCTTCGACGACCAGATGCATGTCCATGTAATCCTTCGGAGAGCCTATCCCGTAAATACAGGAGACTGACGCGATCACTATCACGTCCCGCCGCTCGAGGACAGCTCTCGTTGCCGAATGCCTCAGCCTGTCGATGTCGTCGTTGATCATCGCGTCCTTCTCGATGTAGGTGTCAGTCGTGGGGATATAGGCTTCGGGCTGATAATAATCGTAGTAACTGACAAAAAATTCTACTGCGTTAGAGGGGAAAAGTTCCTTGAACTCACCGTACAGTTGGGCCGCAAGGGTCTTGTTATGGGCTATCACCAGGGCGGGCCTGTTCACTCGGGATATCACGTTCGCGATCGAGAAGGTCTTCCCCGAGCCGGTCACTCCGAGAAGTACCTGGTGCCGGCGGCCCTCCTCCATACCTTCGTAGAGTTCAGCGATTGCTTGCGGTTGATCTCCCCTGGGGAGAAAGTCGGACGAGATTTTAAAATCTGACATAGAGAAAATAGGACAGACTAACTTTTCATCCCATAAGCAACGGACTTTTGAAGAGTTCGTTCCGCTGGGCCGACCGCACGGTATTCTCGAGAAGCATCGCGATGGTGACCGGACCCACACCGCCGGGGACCGGAGTAATCATCGAAGCTTTCCTGGAAACCGAGGGGAAATCAGCGTCCCCCGTAATCGTGCCGTCCTGTAGTACATTAATTCCTATATCGACCACGACCGCACCTTTTTTAACCATAGTTCCTTTGATCAGGCCGATCCTTCCGGTGGCGGAACAAAGTATATCAGCCTGTTTTGTAAACGCGGCCAGGTCCTCAGTCTCTCTGTGGCAGACCGAAACTGTGGCTTCCTTGGCCAGGAACATGTTGGCCAGAGGCTTGCCGACCGCCAAGCTCTTCCCTATGATGACGGCATGCTTTCCTCTGATACCGACACCGTGATGCTCCAGCAGCCTGATCACGCCGAAAGGTGTACACGGAAGGAAACTCGATATCGAAGGAATTACGCAGCCGAACTCCTGAAAAATGTCCTTTTTTTCCTGAATGAAGAGCTGGAATGTGGATTCGTCCGCAGCAAGTCTGCCCACCGATATCGCCCCAAGCCCGTCGACATCCTTTTCAGGCACGATCGCGTTGATGATCCTCCGCGCATTGATGCGCCGGGGCAGGGGCATCAGCACAAGGAGGCCGTTTATGCGCTCGTCGATATTGATCGAATGCACTACATTGAGAATCTCATTCGTTGTGACTGCCTCGGGAAGCCTGAACTCGTAAGACGTTATCCCGACCTTCCTGCACGCACTGAGTGTCGCCCTGAAGTATTGTTCGGACGCCGGATTTTCACCCACAAACAGGACGGCCAGGCCTACATCGATCCCGATTTTATTCAAATGTCCAACTTCTCTTTTGACCTCTTCCTTGATCTCATTCGAGAGCACTTTTCCATCCAGAATGCTTCCCATCTGTCCTCCTGATATCCTGCGGTTCGCCGAATCTATGTCGTACCTTCTATTCTAGTAGTGTCTCATAAAAAAGGGGTATTATCAAAGGCGTTCAGCAGGCCCAAAAATCCGATTCACCCTCGCCTCTTGGGGGAGAGGGGGCATGTTCATAACGCCGGTCATTTGTGGGACACTACGTCAGATTGAGCGGGAAAGTTATTCGCAACACGCCCCTTTCCATTCTGAAGAGCGGAGAGTAAACGATCGGAGTCGGAAAGGTCATTAAGAACCAGGTCCGCTCCGGCTTCGGAGAGGTCTGAACAGGAGTATGGTCCTGTTGCAACCGCGACCGCATAAGCGCCGTGACATTTTGCGCAGTCGATATCCCTGGGTGTATCTCCTATCACAAAGCAGTCCCGAAAATCGATTTCGAGAGAAAACTCCCTTTTAAGCTTCTCGACGGCGATTGGAAGAAGTTCGTTCCTGTCTTCGGAGTCGCTCCCGAAAGCTCCTGTCCTGAAATATCCATACAAGCCGAAATGTTCGAGCTTAATCCTCGCCCCTTCTTCTATATTCCCTGTCAGAAGTCCGAGCATGTAATCCCCGCAGGAATCGATCCTGTCGAGGACTTCCTGGACACCCGCTTTAACATGCCCCCTTCTTTTGTTTATAGTCTGTGCCAGATATTTGGTATACGTCTTCGAAAATTCGGGGATAGTCCCCTCGGAATACTCGATTCCATGAAATCCAAGACCTTCTCTGATAATCTGAAGGTCGGTTCTCCCCGCCATCGGGATATCCCTGAAAGCAGCCTCGATAGAATACATTTCACGGAATGCCAGATCAAGGGCGCCTGATCCCGCCCCCCCGGAATCGATCAGAGTGCCGTCTATATCGAAGAGAATAAACTTCATCAATCTAAGATAGCCGTTGAAAATGCCAGAAGTCAATTTGTTTCCCAGCCTTAGATGCTCCCTGCCGTGGCTTCTCTCCTCGGTTTTATATATAATATCGGAGGTATTTTCCCCGTGGATAATAACATGAAAAAAAGACTGACCGAACTTGTTCTCGAAAAGGCCTTCAAATACAGTGAAGAACCGGTCTTCAAACTCGTCTCGGGCAGGATGAGCAACTATTACTTCAACTGCAAGACGGTGACGCTGCATCCCGAAGGCATGTACCTAATCGGAAATATTATATTCGACCTGATAAAAGACTCCGGCGCAAAAGGAATCGGGGGGCTCACCCTCGGGGCGGACCCCATCTCAAACGCAGTCGCTTATACCTCCTACCTGAAAGGAAAACCCGTCGAGGCCTTCGTTGTCAGGAAGACCGCAAAGACCCACGGCACCATGCAGTGGATAGAAGGCAATATCGGCCCGGGTGATTTTGTTGTGATCGTCGACGATGTTATAACCACGGGCAAGTCGACCATCGAAGCGATCAAAAAGTCGAAGGAAGCAGGACTTAAGGTTCTTTTTGCCGTAGCGCTCATCGACAGGCAGGAAGGGGGAAAGGAAAATATCGAATCGCTCGACATCGAGGTGAAATCAATCCTTACGAGAGAAGAGGTGATGACCCTCTACCGTGCTGCGAGCCGGTAAGATATTTCTCATACATCTCCCCGGTCTCCTTTCTGCGCATCTCCAGGTGTTCGACAAGCTCTTCTCCATGGCCGAATCCCACGAATTTGGCAGTTTCGTGCAACTCCCTTTCATCACGTTTTAGCACATTTCTCCCCCTCAGCCTCAAATAACTCTCGAGCATCCGGTAAAACAGATATGTATCCCTGAGGGACTTCGTTTCTGATTCGCTCAAAATGCCCGCATATCTGAGCCTGTCCAGTGCCTTCAGTGTCCCCTGGACCAGCAGCGCACTGTGGGCATGACAGTTGACCAGTTGCAGGTACTGGACCAAAAATTCGACCTCCTCCAGACCCCCGGGGCCCAGCTTGATATCGTATCCTTCCGCCTCCCTCGAGAGTTCTCTGAGAATCCTCTCCCTCATCTGGTTGATGTCGGAGGCTTCTACCTTCCTGCCCCTCTCTATAAGCGTCTCTTTTGCCATCCCGATAAATGACGTCCCGGTCTCACTGCTCCCTGCGACCGGCCTGGCCTTCAGAAGCGCCTGGAATTCCCAGAATGCAGCGGCCCCGGCGTAATATCTTCTGAAGCTCTCCATCGACGTTACGAGTGGGCCTTTTGATCCATCAGGTCTCAGCCGGGTATCGATGCTGTAGGCAATACCCTCCTTCGTATATGAAGTGAGCACCCTTAAAAATTTTTCCGCCAGCCTTGTGCCTTCCAGGGAGACATCTCCCGGGGACACGAATATAATATCGAGGTCCGAACCGAAGGTAATCTCCCTGCCTCCCAGCTTGCCCAGCCCGATGACGCACATCATTTCCTCCCGGCCGGCAAGCTGCCTCATGCACTCCGATAAAATAGCCTGGGCCACCTTGCTCAGCTCCCTCACGACATCGATAATTCCGATCTTTTTTTGAAGGAACAAAAGACCCGATCTGATCTCTTCCGACTGCTTTAGCAGTCTGTATGATATGTTCGGGGGCCGACCCTCAGAAATTCCGGCACGAATCTCGTCAGTAAGTGAAAGCACACTCTTTCTGAACTTTTGTTCCCATCCGATCATCTCAAGGTACTGGGGTCTTCTCATCAACATCTTCGAAAGGTATTCGCTCTGAGAAAAAACAGAGATCAGCATATCTATCAATTCCCTGTTTTTTGCGAATATCTCGAGATATGGCTCATTGGTGCTCAGGAGTTGAGTAAACGACTGGAGGTGGTTAAGTGCGGAATCAGGATCGATGCTCTGCATGGCGGAATCGACAAATACGGGCAGGATCTCCAAAAGAAGCCGCCTCCCCCGGAGGGTCTGAAAAGTAAAGATGCTGTCTTTTATGGATTTGATATTCCGAACGGCCCTGTTCGGGTCCCTGATACGCGTCTGCGAAAGGAAATCCCTGAGTTCGCTGTCCGAGAGCTCTTCTGCAAAAAAAGTCCCGCTCGGGGACTCCTCTTCCCTTTCTTCCGTGAACATGGAATTATAAATATTTCTAACCTGCGTCCTGCGACTCCCGAGATTTTCCAGAAAGTCCTTCCCGCCCTGGAATCCCATCTTTTTCCCCAATACTTCCAGTTCGGCTTCGCTGGACGGCAGGGTGTGTGTCTGGAGGTCGTTGAGCTGCTGCAGCCTGTGTTCAAGAATCCGGAGGAACCTGTAATTCTCGGAAAGGAGTATATAATCCTCCTGTCCCACCAGGTTCTTCTGGAGAAGCCGGTGGAGCGCCAACAGGGTACTCCTTTCTCTTAACATCAAATCTTTCCCGCCGTAGATGAGCTGAAGGGCCTGCACAAAAAATTCTATTTCACGTATTCCGCCGAAACCGCGTTTGATGTCCCCCTTTTTGAAAGTCGAATCGATTCGGGTCTTCAATCTGCGGATCTCGTCGATAGAGCTGAAGTCCAGATATTTCCTGTACACAAAGGGACGGATCATCTCCAGAAACCTCTGGCCGAGTTCGGCGTCGCCCGCAATGGGCCGCGCCCTGATGAGCATGGCCCTTTCCCATGCCCGCCCCCAGGACTCGTAATACATCTCATAGCCTCTCAGGGCGAGCGCGAGATCGCCTCTCTGCCCTTCCGGCCTGAGTCTCAGGTCCACCCTGTAGGCAAAGCCCGATTCCGTATTCATCGAGAGAAAACGGTTCAACTCCTCCCCGACTTTGCAGTAATACTCATGGTTGCTTATCCTGTTGGCGATATTCCCTTGGCCTGTTCTCACTCCCGAAGTCTCACCGACCTCGGTGCCGTAGACAAAGATAAGATCGACGTCGGAGCTGAAATTCAACTCGGTCCCTCCGAGCTTGCCCAGTGCGATGACCGCAAAGGCATCTTCATCCGGCATGCCGTAGATATCGTGAAAAGACCTTCTTATCACGGCGAGGGATTCATTTATGATAACGTCGGCAAGGCCGCTCAACTCGATCATGATCTCGACCAGGTCTGTTTTTCTAAGAATGTCCCTGAGAGTGATCTTCAGGATCTCCTCTGTCTTGAAATCACGCACAGCGGTCATCTCAGGAGCGAGAGAAGGACGAAGAACACGAGCGGGGTTGGCCGATACCCAGCCCTCCGCATTCAAAATTCTTTCCCGCAGACGGAGAGCCATAGTTTCCCCGTCCTGACGGTCGTTCATCTCACTCAGGGCGCGAAACAGAACGTCCGGGTTCGCTATGCAATAATTTGCGAGAAACTGGCTGTAACTGAAAAGGAGCGATACGGGCCTGATATTCTCAAGGAGCTTATCAGTCCCGGAAGGGTTCTCGTTAATAAAAGATGAAAGGTTCTTGAAAGACCTCTCGCGGTCCGGCGTATGAGACGCCGCATCTTTCAGGATTTTTTCATCCATTAATTATTCCTGTCCGGCCAAACCGGTCCTCTTCGATCGGGTCCTCAGCGTCTGTCCGTCTCCCAAAGCCTGGGGTCGATGGCATCCCGGATCCCTTCTCCGAGAATGTTATACCCGAGCACGGTGATCAGGATTGCCAGTCCAGGGAAGACGGACAGCCACCATGCGATCTCGATATTGTCTTTCCCGAGGGTCAGGATGTTACCCCAGCTCGGGGTGGGGGGCTGGACGCCGATGCCGAGAAAACTTAGAGCCGATTCAACCAGCACGGCACCGGCGATGCCCAGAACTGCAGAGACAAGGACCGGCGCCATGCTATTGATCATGATATGCCTGAAGATAATGCGCAGATCGCCCGCTCCGAGCGCCCTTGCCGCGAGCACATATTCCCTTTCTTTGAGAGAAAGAAACTCGGCCCGAACCAAACGGGCGACCCCCATCCACGATGTGAGTCCGATAACAGCCATAATATTCCAGATGCTCGGCTCTATAAATGCGATCACCGCGAGGATAAGAAAAAAAGTGGGAATGGAAAGCATGATATCGATGAACCTCATTATTACCCTGTCTGTCCAGCCCCCGTAGAAACCGGCCAGTGCCCCGAATGCCATGCCGATAAGGGACGCTATGCCGACGGCGACGAATCCCACGGCCAGCGATATCCTGCTCCCGAATATCATCCTGGACAGAACATCCCTGCCGAGGTCGTCCGTTCCCAGGGGATGATCGATCCCCGGAGGTTCCAAAATATGTTCCCGGTCGATATGATCCGGGTCATAGGGCGCAAAAAAAGGGGCGAAGACGGCAAGAAAAACCAGGGCCGCAACGACGATGCCACCGGCTGCCGCCAGCCTGTTACTCCTGAACCGTCTCCAGAATATGCTTCTTGCCAAAGAGTTCACCTCCCGGTTGCAAAAAAGGCCGGAAAAAACAGAATCCGGCGTAATGAAAAATGACCATGGTCGGGGCTCCGAAGCCGGCATTCAAGCTCGCCGGGCCTTTTTTATAACTATGTTGCGAGTTATGTCTGCGTTCACGTGACTCGGGATAATAGTTTGCCGATTCCATTGCGTTTTTCAGCATGTCGGGCTCTGTCCGTCCGCACCAGAAATTCATCATCAGTAACTACCCAGCCCTTATTCTGGGGTCGGCGATCATGTACCCCAAATCGGCCATGAGATTCCCCACCAGCGTAAGCATCGCCCCGATCGTGAGGATGCCCATTATAAGAGGATAATCTCTCGTCATAACGCTCATATAAAATAACTGTCCCATACCCGGGATGCCAAAGATGTTCTCAAAAATTACACTGCCGCCGATAAGGCCGGGTATCGAAAGCCCGAGCAGCGTTATGATTGGGAGGAGCGCATTTCTCAGTGCATGCATGTAGATTACTTTCTTTTCAGGGAGGCCCTTAGCCCTCGCCACGGTAACGTAGTCCTGGCGGACAACTTCGAGCATATTGCTCCTCATGTACCGCGATATCCCGGCGAGTCCCCCGAAAGAAGAAACGAATACGGGCAGGATGAGGTGCCGGACCCTGTCCCAGATCTTCCCTGAAAGCGCAAGGGAATCGTAATTCATCGATTTCAGTCCGGAGACGGGAAGCCAGTGGAGGTGGACGCCGAACAGCATCATGAGGAGGAGAGCAAGCCAGAACGAAGGTATCGCAAACCCCAGAAAGACGGTCGTTGTCGTGACCTTGTCGTAGAGAGAATTCTGGTGCGTGGCAGAGGAAATCCCGATGGGTATCGCGATCATGAAAATTAGGACCATGGAAAGCAGATTGATCATGAAAGTTATAAAGAGCCGCCGCTCCATAAGGGGCTGATTCGTATCCCAGATCTTTTCCATGACCGGTCTTCTGTCCGATGAGAAAGAATCGCCGAAATCGAACTTTAACACTCTCTTAAGCCAAAGTCCATACTGGACGATAACAGGTTTGTCCAGCCCATAATATTTCTCCAGTTTTTCTCTCGCCTCGGGAGTAATCTTGGGGTTCAGTTCGGTCAGCACATCAGTCGGTTTTCCAGGCGCCAGGTGAATGATGAAAAAAGAGATCAGAGTGATACCGAAAAGGGTAGGGACCATTTCGAGGAGCCTCTTCAGCAGATAGGTTATCATCTGGCGCTCATCCTGTGCCGCTGGAGCGCTTTCGGCACGTACCATTTCGGGAGGTTATAGGTAATGCCGATCGGAGTCGCCTTGATCCCGTAAAACCTGGCGCTCACAATGGGCGTCGAGTCGGGGACATATAAGAAAATGTACGGCAACTCATCGGCCAGGACCTCCTGTATCCTGAAATAAGCCTTCTTTCTCTCTGAGATATCGAAGGACCTCCTGCCTTTTTCCAGAAGTGCATCGACTTCGGGATTGCTGTAGCTCACAAAGTTGAACTCCTTTTCCTTCGTTTTGCCGGAATACCAGATAACGTATTGGTCGGGATCGAGCCCTATACTCCACCCCAGAATCACGGCCTGGAACCTCCTTTTATCGATAAACTCATTGATAAAAGTCGACCACTCGAGCGCCTTTATTTTCACCTCGATGCCCAGTTTTGCCAGTCTCCATTGGATGATCGTCGCCGTATTCATCCTCAGCCTGTTGCCCATATTGGTAATGATAGTAAAACGGAACGGCTCACCGTCCCTGTCCAGGACCCCGTCTCCGTCGGTGTCCTCCCAGCCCGCTTCCTGCAGAAGCTCCTTTGCCTTCTCAGGGTTGTACTCATATCTCCTGACGTCCGGGTTGTAGGGCCAGGTGTTCGGCACATAGGGACCCGTCGCGGGACTTCCCAGGCCGAACAATACGACATCGATGATCTCCCGTTTATCGATGCCGTACGCTATCGCCTGACGGACCCGCTTGTCCTGGAACCAGGGGTGCTTCAGATTAAACCCGAGATAGGTATAGGCAAAAGCGGGGTACCGGAACTTTCTGAAATTTTTTTTGAAAACTTCGGTATCAGTCTGTTTTGTATATTGAAGCGGGGTGAGTCCCATCATATCGATGTTGCCCGCCTGCAACTCGAGGAAGAGTGTCGCCGAATCCGGGATGACCCGATACACATAGTTATCGATATAGGGCCTTCCCTCAAAATAATCCTTGTTGGATGATAAAATGAGCTCCTGTCCCGAAACCCACTTGTCCAGTTTGTAAGGACCGAGCCCTACGGGATTCCTTGCAAATTCCGACTTAGTGATATCTTTTCCCTCCAGCAGGTGTTTCGGAAGAACGACCAGGTTCCCCCACGAGGTAAGCGCCGGCGCGAAGGGCTTTCCGTAGGTCACCCTGAATGTGAATTTGTCCAGGACCTCCGCCTTCTCCACCTGGAGGAAATCTTCTTTGTATGCCGTAGGCGTCTTCTCATCGGTGATCGTCTTGAATCCGAACATTACGTCATCGGCAGTGAACTCCACACCGTCGGCCCAATTCACACCCTTTCTGAGATGAAAGGTTATCACGAGTCCGTCCTCCGATATATCCCATGACTCGGCAAGGTCTCCGATTACGCTGAGGTCGGTATCGTATTTTACAAGACCGTTAAAGATCAGGCCCCCGACTTCGTGGGAAGCGCTGTCTCCTGCGAGCATTGGAACAAGAACGGACGGCTCGCCTATCGACCCGACCACGAGACTGTCACCGTACGAGGGGACCGTGGAGATATTTTCTGACATCTGCCGTCCCTGAGAGGATGGGCTCTCCTTGCACGCCCCAAGGGAAAAGCAGATAAGAATGGTAATAAAAATACGGCCAGCCATGTCCATATTTTGTTAAGGATACTTCAATTATTCCGTTTTTTCAATTGCTTGGCGAAATGGTCTCTGAGATATTGCCCTGTATAGGAAACATTGGATTGCACGAGGTCACCGGGAGTGCCTTCGAAAATAATCGCTCCGCCTCCGTCACCGCCTTCGGGACCGAGATCGACGACCCAGTCAGCGGCCCCTATGACATCGAGATTGTGTTCAATCACCAGGACCGTATTGCCGGCTTCGACAAGCATGCCGAGGATATTCAAGAGGGCCTGGACATCTGAGAAGTGAAGTCCTACCGTAGGCTCGTCAAGAATGTAAAGATATCCTCCCGTGCCTCTTTCACCCGTCTCCCGCCCGACCTTACCGGGGAGATGCAGGGATTTACCCATCTCTGAACATATCTTCAGCCTTTGGGCTTCCCCTCCGGAGAGGGTCGTCGCCGGCTGTCCAAGCCTCAGGTACCCGAGTCCCGTATCAATCATTATCTTCAGTCTCGATACGATCTGAGGTTCATCTGAGAAAAACAAGGCCGCCTCCTCCACAGTCATGTCCAATACGTCCGCGATGTTTTTATCCCTGAAGGCAACCTTCAAGACTTCCGGTTTATATCTTTTCCCGCCGCATTTTTCACATCTGATATAGAGGTCCTCAAAAAAATACATTTCCATCAGCTCAAAGCCCTCCCCTTTGCAGGTTTCACATCTCCCGCCGGGGACATTGAACGAAAAAAATCCCGGTGTGTATCCGTGGGCCCTGGATTCCCTCTGCTCGGCAAAAAGCTTTCTTATGTAATCGAATATCTTGAGATATGTGACCGGGTTTGACCGGGGGCTCCGCCCGATCGGCGTCTGATCGATGAGTTTCACCCCTCTCAGAAGCTCATCCCCGGCAACTTTATCGAACGGCAAAGGAGTCTCGGCGCCAACCGGTCCGAATTTCTTTGCAAGGGCACGGTAAAGCGTCTCCACAACGAGGCTGCTCTTTCCCGAACCCGAGACCCCGGTTATCACTGTAAACCGGTTAAGGGGAAAGCTGAAATCGATCCCCTTGAGATTATTGCCCCTGGCGCCGGATACCGCCAGGGAGCCGCTGCTGCGTTTTCTCTTTTTCGAGGGGATCGCTACTTCCTCTATCCCTTTCATATATTTCGAAGTAAGCGTCTCCGCACAGAGAAAATCGGAATAAGGCCCTGAAAAAACTACCTCGCCGCCTCTGTGGCCTCCGTGGGGACCGAGTTCCACGACCCATTCCGCCGATTCGATAATACCCCTGTCATGCTCAACCACAATGACCGTATTCCCGAGGTCTGACAACTCCCTCATGAACTTCGCGATCCGCTCCGTGTCCCTCGCATGCAGCCCCACCGTCGGTTCATCCAGTACGTAGATAGTGCCGGTCAATAAAGAGGCGAGCTGGTTCGAGAGATTGATCCTCTGGTATTCTCCGCCCGAGAGGGTTTTACTATACCGGTCAAGGGTCAGATAACCAAGTCCGACTTTTTCCAGAAACTGCAGTTTCATCGTTATCTGCCTCAGCAGTTCCTTCGAGATGTCCTTCCGGAAAGGCGACAAGTCGATATCATTAAAAAACCGAATAGCATCGGATACCGGCATCCGGCACATCTCGGCGATATCGAGACCGGCGATTTTATAAGCAAGGGCCTCCCTTTGCAGCCTCTTTCCTCCGCAGGAAGGGCACGTGACACCCTTTCGGTATCTGCTAAGAAAGACCCTCACATGAAGCTTATACTTCCTCCCCTCCATATCCTCAAAAAAGTCATCGATGCCGTAGAAGTCGTTCCCACCCTTGAACAGAAGCTCCTTTTCTTTTTCAGAGAACGCCGAGTACGGCTTTTTCATGTCGAGTCCGGATTTCTTTCCTTTATCGAGCATCTGCTTCTTCCACCACCTGTATGCAGGCTTGTTCCAGGGGTCCACTGCACCTCTGGAGAGAGAAAGTTGCTTGTCGGGAATAATCAGGTCCTCGTCGTAGCGGAGAGTATTTCCGAACCCTTTGCATTCGGGACAGGCGCCTATCGGATGGTTAAAAGAAAAGAGGAGCGCGCCGGGTTCAGGGAGTTCGATGCCGCACTCCTCACACGCGTTTTCGGAAGAAAAACCATAAACCTTGAACCTGGAGCCTTCAGGCGTAAGGCGTGAGGCGTAAGGCGTAAGTTGTGATTCTGCGCACTTCACCCTTGACTCCTCACTCTTCACTATTATTACTTTAATTTTGCCCTTGCCTTCTCTCCATGCCATCTCCAGGGAATCGGCCAGCCTGGGTTCGTCCCGTATCACAAGTCTGTCCAGCACAACATTGAGCGAGGCGTCAGGCGTGAGGCCCCATTCTTCGTTATTCCTCTCTCCTGACTCCTCACTCTTCACTCCGGTTGCCCCACCCTCCAACTCGTCGATATTTACCGCTTCTCCATCGAGCCAGACCCTCAGGAAGCCCCTGCGTCTAAGCTCCTCCGGCGTTTCATGCGCTTCAAAAACTATAACGGCCCTGTCGCCGGAATGATGTTCCAGAAGATCGGAGACGACCTGTGATGGGTCCCATTTTCGTATCTCTTTTCCGCAGCGGGGACAAAAGGGAGAAGAAACCTTCGAATAGAGGACGCGGAAAAGTTCATAAAGCTCCGTCAGCGTTCCGACGGTAGAGCGGGAGCCCCGGACGGGATTCTTCTGCTCAAGGGCGATCGCCGGCCTGATGTTCAGGATCGCGTCGACGTTCGGCCTGTCGAGTTTTTCAAGAAAAAGCCTGGCATAAGTTGAAAGGGATTCGATGAACCGCCACTGGCCTTCGGCGAATATCGTATCGAAGGCAAGAGATGACTTTCCCGAACCGGAGACACCTGTTACCGCGATAACCATGTTATGGGGCAGCCGGAGACTGATATTCTTGAGGTTGTTCTGCCTTGCGCCCTCGATGATAAGTTCCTTGATGGCCATCCGGATATTTTAACATACCGGGTTTTCCCGCTTAGAAAGCGCCCGTTGTTTCAAGCGGGATAATGATACATTTCTTATTTGAGCGAACGGGTTTACTTCCCGGTCAAATGCTGTATACCAGATATATAATGAGGAATATTCCGATAGCGATCACGGACAACGCAAGCAGGGTATCGAGTATGGCTGACGGCTGATACGTATCATTGTCGATCTGCCGTTCAACTTTTTTGTAGCGGATAAAAGAAAGGACCGCCATGGAAGCGCCAAGCGCGACGAGCATAATTCCAAGTATGGAAGAATACCCCCGGGATGCAAAAAGCTCCCCGCCCTTTTCCCCGAACGGCTCCAGATCTTTTGTCATTTCTGATCCGGCCAGGACTAACGAAATCTGCTTTACGAAAAGGGCAAATTTTTCCACAACGAAACCAAAGGCCATTATCCCGATGCTCGTCCTGATCCAGGCAAGAAACGTCCGCTCGTTTGCCATATGCACACGGCGGTTTCTGACTTTTGATGAATTCTTGTCAATAACTCCAGGCCTGTCCATAAGCAAATTATACCCCGGGCACAGATTTCGGCAAGATAGACACTACCGTTGCATAGTTGCTATCAACTTGAGGAGACCGATGTGACGGAAAGGCTTTATTATGACAGCTTTTATTCTCATGGCGGATGACCGCCGCACATCTTCCGGATTACGCCGATTGTGCAATCCGCCAAAAGCAACAAAACTCCGGTTTCAGTCGTGTTATGAAGACTCTCCGGCACGTCGGTCGACCTTTGGAATGCAATTAAAGGGTGAAACTACGTCCCGCCTAAGATACAAACATCGGGCTTGCGTACCCGGGGATGATCCCTTTTTCTTCAGCCCGCCGGAACAACTCACCTACTGCAATAATCCCCTTTTCCCCCAGGTCCACAGAATAGCTGTTCACATACAGATCGATATGCTGGTCCACGACCCTGTCATCCATTTCCTGAGCATGAACCTTTATATAGGAAAGCGGCTCACTCCTGTGCGAGAAGCCATATTCAATGCTCTTCTTTATGAGCCCTTCTATCTTCAGAACGAGATCGCGTTCCATCTCTCTTCTGGCGAGGATCCCTCCCAATGGTATGGGAAGCCCGGTCTCGGTCTCCCACCATTCTCCCAGGTCCAGCAACTTCGTTAAACCGGATGAGCCGTAGGTGAACCGGCTTTCGTGGATGATAAGCCCCGCATCGGCATGACCCTTCTTTACTGAATCGATGATTTTATCGAATGGCATTACCTTGACGTTTCTTGCAAGGGAACTATCGAACAATTGCAGGAGCAGGAAAGCTGTCGTGAGTCTTCCCGGGATAGCGATGGTCTTACCTTCAAGATTCTTCAGTTCATTGTTTCGCGAAGAAACGAGAAGAGGTCCGCATCCGTTTCCGAGCGCCCCTCCCGAACGGAGCAGGACATAGCGGTCCCTCAGGTGCCCATATGCGTGGAAGGATGCTTTCGTGATATCGAGTCCGGAATCCCGGGCCATTCGATTCAGCTCTTCCACGTCCCTGAGTATCTCGCTGAATTCCAGGCCGGCAGTATCGATTTTTTTGTGAACGAGCGCGTAAAAAATGAAAGTGTCGTTGGGACAGGGTGAATATCCGAGGGACAAATTCCTCACTGATTACTACTACCCTGTGGTTGCACTGATATCTTCCGTTTCGCCAGGAGATTACTCAACGGAAAGGAATTCCTCGAGTTGCATTATCTCGGACATTCTGCTGCAGATCAGACATTCCCCGTGTTCGATTTCGCCGTCCTCCCATACGGATGTTCTGACAGAAGCATTTCCGCAGACGATGCAAAGATTCCAGTAAGACTCCCCAAAACCTCTATCCCCATCGAATCTCAATACAGAATCTTTCAGCATCGCGTACCCTGTTTTTATTATACAGCTATTTAGGAGAGAAATCGAAGCCGTCACTCCCGGAGCATTCTTAAAAGCTCCAGCACGGCCCGCTGGCATAAGCTGCTGGCGAGTTCAATATCCCATGCGCCGGTATCTCTTTCTTCGACTATATTGCTGATACCTCGTATCTCCAGGCAGGATATCCCGTAGCGGAGGCAGATATGGGCGACGGCCGCCCCCTCCATATTTTCACAAATCGCCCCATGCCGCCGGGACAGTTCCTCCGCCCTCTCTTTCGTACCTGTGCAGGCAGATACTGTAGCAAATGTTCCCAGGCGGGCGCGGCAATAAAGTCCGGCCACATTAAGGGCTGTTTCACCGAGGACGGCATCAAGAGGAAATTCATTGTAGTACATGCATCTCCCTGTGTTCAAAAAAGGGATGCCTATCATTTCGAGTGGCTGGAGACCGCTTTGGAGAATGACCCCTTCGTCCGCATAAACCTCCTTCGATGCGATAGCGATATCTCCGACAGCCAGGCCGGCAGAAGGATATGCCCCCCCAAGGCCGAAATTGACAATAATTTCTGGAGAAAATTCCCGGATCATCCAGGTTGCGGTATGTGATGCGTTAGTCTTGCCGATCCCCGAAACAGCGTAGAGAATATCATTGCTTCCTGCCGAGCCCCGATACGAAGACTGGTCGGCAGCAAGGGTCTTCACTTTAGTAAGCCCGAGTTTCCGTAAAATGTCTTTCCCTTCCGGGGGGACTGATGTGATCAGTCCGATCAGGGGTTTTACAGATCCGCTTTCTGATTTCTTTCTTGTCGTCATTTCGTAATTATAGCTATTGAAGGCCTTCTGTGCAATCTGCTATACTCCTTGAAATTCAGTCTCGGCGAGGTACTTTGTGGGATTTACACAGGAAGAGCTGAACCGGTATAACCGGCAGATGATGATGGAAGGGTGGGGGACCGGGACCCAGGAAAAGATCAGGAACTCAACCTTGTTCATCGCCGGCGCCGGGGGGCTGGGATCTCCGGTATCAATCTATCTGGCGGTCGCCGGAGTGGGGAATATCCGGATCTGTGATTTCGACTCTCCCGACTGGTCGAACCTCAACAGACAAATACTTCATAACCACAACCGAATAGGTATTAACAAGGCGATATCCGCAAAGCAGACACTGGAGGAGATGAATCCTCACATATCTGTCACCGCTTTCACGGACAAGATAGTGGAGGAAAATGTCGATGAGCTTGTCGGAAATGCCGACCTCATCTTAGATTGCATGGACAACTTCCCGACCCGCTACCTTCTCAATGAGTCGGCGATGAGAAAGAAGATCCCCCTGGTCCACGGGAGCATCTGGGGGATCGAAGGGCGTCTCACCTTTATTCATCCCCCCGAGACACCGTGTTTGAGGTGCTATTTCCCGGAATCTCCCCCGAAAGGGGTCTTCCCCGTACTGGGTGCGACGCCCGGCGTGATCGGGACCCTTCAGGCGATGGAGGCATTGAAATATCTTTCCGGCATCGGAAAGCCGTTAAAGGGAAAGTTGCTTGTCTGGTCCGGACACGATATGAGTTTCAGAACCTTTAGGGGATTCAGGGACCCTGAATGCCCTTCCTGCGGGGAACAATAACCTTCCGCATATTTTCCGGGTTCTTTTCGATCAGGGATAATCAATTTCTCTTGGTCTTCCTTATGCCCTATCATGTAATTATAACTTTAAGTCAACTTTCATAAGAGGCATGCAATGATCGAAATCGACGGAAGCTTCGGCGAGGCGGGTGGACAGATACTGAGGACGGCCCTCAGTCTCTCCTGTCTTTTGAATAAGCCGTTCCGTATCATTAATATAAGAAAAAACCGCGGAAAACCGGGGCTCATGCCGCAGCATCTCATGGCTGTGCGCGCGTCGACAGAGATCTCGGCCGCGAAAGTCAAAGGAGATACGGCAGGCTCCTTGGAGCTTGTCTTTGAGCCTTCGAAGATACGGCCGGGCAATTATTTTTTCGATATCGGGACCGCGGGATCAACATCACTTCTGCTTCAGGCCATCCTGCCGCCGCTTGTCTTCTCACACAGCGAATCTTCAGTCATTTTAAGGGGCGGCACCCATGTTACTTTCAGCCCCCCCTATGAATATATCAGCGAAATTTTTATCCCTGCGCTCGAAAAGCTGGGGATCCGCCTGGAGTGCCGAATAAAAAGATACGGCTTTTATCCCAAGGGCGGCGGCGAAGTACATGTTCGGATCATGCCCGCCAATTCTGTAAGAGGAGTCGAACTTGACGAAAGAGGAAAAAATCTGAGCGTAAGGGGGATTTCCGCGGTCGCCAACCTCCCCCCGGGTATCGCGGAGCGACAGAAGAAGGCGGCGCTTGCACTCCTCTTGGCTTCCGGGGTAGAAGGAGAGATCGGGGTCCTGCGAGTTCCTTCATTCGGAAAAGGGACATTCATTTTTCTCGAAGTTCAGGCGGGGTCCTGCAGAGCGGGATTTTCCTCTCTCGGTGCTGTCGGGAAAAAGGCCGAAGCAGTGGGTGAAGAGGCCGCAAGTGAGTTCATCGAGTATTCATCGACATCCGCCTGTCTCGACCCGCATCTCGCCGACCAGATACTCCTTTACCTGGCCGTCGCGGAGGGAAGAACATCGTTTACGACTTCCCGGATTACACAGCATCTCCTGACCAATATCAAGATTGTCGAAGATTTTCTGGGACCTGCCTGTTCGGTCGACGGCGGGATAGGAGAGAAGGGACTGGTGTCGATAAAAGGCACAGGCGCATACAGGAGACGAACTGAGGATCTCCCTTGACGGAACGCACCCCGGATGAATAAAATCATGGTGGGCAGTCGCAGAATCGAACTGCGGACACGAGGCTTTTCAGGCCTCTGCTCTACCGACTGAGCTAACTGCCCACGGGTTTAAATATAACTATTAGCTTTTTTGATTGTCAACATGTGAGAAAAACATACAACGAAAAAATTAGAGAATACCTTCCCGCCGCGGTTTCCGGAGCCATGCTCGTATTGGCTTTCCCGGTCTTTGATCTTTACTTTCTGGCATGGGTGGCTTTTGTGCCGCTTCTCCTGTCTTTATGGGGAAAGAACTCGCGGACTGCCTTCGCCTCGGGATATGTATTCGGCATTATTTATTTCTTCGGGACCCTTTACTGGATATACCATTCCATCAACTATTACGGGGGGGTCTCTTTTTTTTCGAGCGTGCTCGTGGTGCTCCTTCTTTGCGCATACCTCAGTCTTTATCCTGCTTTTTTTTCCGTCCTATTCTCGGCTCTTCTCCAAAAGACAAAGTTGCCGGCTCTCCTCATTGCTCCGGTCCTGTGGGTCGTGCTCGAATTCATCCGCTCTTATGCGCTGACAGGGTTTCCATGGTCGAGCATCGGGTATAGCCAATATACTTTTCTTCCTGTCATACAGATCGCCGATATCACCGGCGTGTACGGAATTTCGTTTCTCATCCTCGCTGTGAACGGCGCTTTTGCGGACGTCATGTTCCTGAAGAAAAGGGTCAGGCAAATGCCTCTTTTCCCTGTATCGTATACGGTGTTGGGGCTGATCGTTCTCGTCATTTTGATCGCAGGCTCTTTTATCTACGGAACGTGGAGAATAGGAGAGCAGAGGGAGGGACATGGAGTGACGGTCAGCATCGTCCAGGCAGATATCGAACAGGACAAAAAGTGGGAGCCTTCCTACCAGAGCGATGTTATCGGCACTTATTTCAGGCTCTCCAGGCAGGCGGCCCGAAATGCCCCGCAACTGATAGTCTGGCCTGAAACGGCCATGCCGTTCTTCTTCGGCTCCGATATCGCCAATACCGAAAAATTAATCGACTTCCAGAAAGATCTCGGTTCCTGGCTTCTTTTAGGCAGCGTTATGATAAAGAAGCAAACGCAACAAGAAAGCCTCCTCACCAACAGTGCTGTTTTACTCAATCCGGCGGGAAAAACCGTTTACCGGTATGATAAAATACATCTTGTACCGTTTGGAGAATATGTCCCACTGAGAAACGTGCTCTTTTTTATCGATAAAATTGTTGCCGGTATCGGCGATTATGTCCCCGGAAATGGATATATCAAGGCAAAGACGGATTTTGGCCGGTTCGCGACACTGATCTGTTACGAGATTATCTTCCCCGGGCTGGTCAGGAAATTTTATACCGACGGCGGCGATTTTATCGTGAATATTACGAATGATGCCTGGTTTGGAAAGACTTCAGGTCCTTATCAGCATTTCAGCATGGCGGTTTTTCGCGCAGTGGAAAACAGAAAACCGTTGGTCCGTGCTGCAAACACGGGAATTTCGGGATTTATCGACAGCAACGGCGCCGTCGAGTCAATGACCCCGCTTTTCAAAAGGCGGGTGATCACTCACGAAATTAAGACTGACGGCACCATGACGTTCTATACTAAATACGGCGATCTTTTTGCTTATTTTTGTATCGTTATATCGGTCTGTCTCTTTATCAACATAAAATTTTGGAGGTAATCAATGGTAGTTCAGTCTGAACTGAAAGAAGAACTGGTATCCCTTGAATCTAAAACAGATGCATTAAGAGGTTATCTTTGATATCCCCGGAAAAAGGAAAGCCATCGAGCAGATAAACGGAAAACTCACGGCAAAGGAAGTATGGTCTTCTCCTGAGAAGACGAAAGAACTCTTAAAGGAAAAATCGCGTCTGGAAAGCGTAGTCGCACCTTTTGAGGCCCTCGAAAACAAAGTAGCCTATCTCGAAGAATCCATCGGCATCCTCTCGGAGGAAGGGGGGGAGCTCTTTTTCAAGGACATCAGGAAAGAGCTCGATTCATTGAAAGAAGATATCGAGAAGCTGGAACTCAAAAATCTCCTTTCTGGGCAGCTTGACGCAAACAACGCGATCATCACCATCCACCCGGGCGCAGGGGGAATCGAGAGCCAGGACTGGGCAAACATGCTGCTCAGGATGTATCTGAGATGGGCGGAGAGGCGAGGTTACCGATCGGAGGTTGTCGACGTGCAGCCGGGAGAAGAGGCCGGGATAAAGAGCGCCACCGCAACCATCGAGGGAGAATACGCTTACGGATATCTGAGTCCCGAAGCTGGTGTTCACAGGCTTGTGAGAATTTCCCCTTTCGACGCGAAGAAACGCAGGCACACCTCTTTTGCGTCCGTCATCGTTGTTCCGGAGATAGAAAATGAGATCGACATCGAAATAGACGAAGAGGACATTAAGATGGACACCTACAGGGCGTCCGGAGCGGGAGGCCAGCATGTCAACAAGACGTCTTCCGCGGTCAGATTGACGCATGTGCCCACCGGGATCACAGTCGCATGCCAGAACGAACGGTCCCAGCACAAAAACCGGGCGGTGGCAATGAAGATCCTGAAGGCCCGACTCTATGACCTTGAAAAAAGAGAAAAAGAGAAGGAGATGGAAGACCTCATCGGCGACAAGAAAGATATTGCGTGGGGCAGCCAGATACGCTCGTACGTGCTCCAGCCGTACAGGCTCGTGAAAGATCACAGAACAGGAATCGAGATGGGCGATGTGGACTCCGTACTCGACGGGAATATCGACCTGTTCATAAAGGAATTTTTAAAGTCGAAAGGCGGTGCAAAAGGCAGATAAGCCCCTCTGCACCGGCATTCGTCGGGACGAAAGTACTATCTGCATTTTTCGCGAACATTTATGATACAATCTGTCTCTCTTGAGATCTCTGTAAAAAGGGAGGGTCCATGATAAAAGAAGCGATACATCTTCTCGTAGACGGCATCAGTCTTTCGGAAAGTGAAATGGCCGAATGCATGACGGAAATCATGGAAGGTAGAACAACCGATTCCCAGATAGGTTCCTTTTTGACCGCACTCAGGATCAAAGGAGAGACCGTCGATGAAATCACCGGAGCGGCCAGGGTAATGAGAGACAAGGCGGCGAAGATAAAGTCCCCCCGGGGCGTGCTGGATACCTGCGGCACCGGTGGAGACATGTCCCGGACCTTCAACATTTCCACGACCACTGCGATAGTTGTCGCTGCCGCGGGTGTCCCTGTCGCAAAACACGGAAACAGGGCCGTATCCAGCAGGTCCGGAAGCGCCGACGTGCTCGAGGCCCTCGGAATCAGAATAGACCTGCAGCCTGACAAAGTCGAGAAATGCCTTTTCGAGACAGGGTTCGGGTTCCTCTTTGCACCTCTCTTTCATCCTGCAATGAAATACGCTGTGGGTCCCCGGAGGGACATGGGGATCAGAACGATATTCAACATACTCGGCCCCCTGACCAATCCCGCGAGCGCCAAAAGACAGGTGCTCGGGGTCTTTTCGGACAGGCTCACCGAGCCTCTTGCCATGGTCCTGGGAAACCTGGGCGCCGAAAACGCACTCGTCGTGCACGGAGAGGACGGACTTGATGAGATTACGATCTCAAACGGAACGAAAGCGTCGCGCTACCTGGACGGAAAAGTGGAAAACCTGTACCTCTCCCCTGAGGACTTTGGCCTCGCCCGCGGAAAAATAGAAGACCTGGTCGGAGGCGACAAGGACGAGAATGCGAAAATCACCTATGACATACTTAGAGGAGTGGAGGGGCCTAAACGCGACGTCGTTTTGATTAATTCCGCTGCAGCAATAGCCGTCTCTGAAATGGCACCTGATTTTCAAACCGCCATCGGCATGGCAAAGGAGTGCATAGATTCCGGGAGGGCTATCAAAAAACTGGAAGAAATAAGGAGCGTATCGCAGTCTCTCTAGCCACTCTTTAATGCGTTTATAGCGGGCTCCGGAAAATCTGAAGGATGGCGTTTTTTTCGACTCGCCCGTAATCACCGCCTGCCTGTGATAGAATGTACGATGCCCGATTTGATCAAGATACTCCTTACGTTCTCCGTTATTCTCATTCTTCTCAGGAAAAAGCTGAATATCGGGTATGTCATGCTCATTGCGTCGGCAACCCTCTTCATCATGTATCGGGTGCGGTCCGGTGTGATTCTCCAGTCATTGACCGGAGCAGCAACCAGCCCCGTAGCGATAAAATTACTCATGGCTCTTTCCCTGATCAGGATGCTCGAAATCGTCCTCAGAGAAAATGAGGTGCTTTCACGCATGATGCTTTCGACAAAAAATTTCTTCAGAAGCAGAAAGGCCGTGATCATCTCGATGCCACTGCTGATCGGGATGCTTCCCTCCCTCGGAGGAGCTTACTTTTCAGCGCCGATGGTCAAAGAGGCGACCTCCGGATTAAAAATGAGCCAGGAAGAGAAGGCATTCATCAACTACTGGTTCAGGCACCCATGGGAATACATCCTGCCTCTTTACCCCGGGATCCTCCTCGCATCCGCGGTCTCGATGGTACCCCTCTATAATCTCATTGCTGCTAATTTTTCCTATGCGGTGGTGCTTTTTTGCACGGGATTTCTTTTCAGCATGAGGGGTATGGAGAAAACGGACCTGCCTGAAAAACACCGGTCGGCCCGGGATAGCCGCCATAAGCGGAGAATAGAGGGCATGAGTTTTATGCCTGTGCTGGCGGTCCTTCTGCTGGTGGTTATTGCACGGATCGAACTCTACCTGGCGCTGCTCCTCGTGGTCGTGCCTCTGTTCGTTGTTTACCGCTACTCTTTCCGGAACATCCTGCGCGTCATCAGACACGGATTCGCTCCGGAAGTAGTGGTGCTCATTTTCGGCGTAATGCTCTTCAAGGAGACCATGGAATCATCGGGGTCCGTGGCGAATTTAAGTGCCTTCTTCTTAAAAAAAGGCATCCCCACACTCCCGATCATATGCCTGCTTCCTTTTTTTACGGGATTGCTGACCGGGTTGACAGTGGGGTTCGTAGGAAGCACTTTCCCGTTGTTGATCAGTTTTTCCGGCGGAGCTCCGATCTCGATTATATCCCTCGCCTTTTCGGCGGGTTATTTGGGGGTTCTTCTCTCGCCCGTTCATCTGTGTCTCGTCCTGACGAAAGAATATTTCAGGGCGGATCTTTGGGGTGTCTATCGAAAAATAATCCCTTCGGCCTCTTTTATATTTCTTGCGGCCCTTATAGAATATTTGATATTAAAGTGAAGCCGGACACTTCTTTTGTGATATATTAGGGGAGAACATCAGGACCATGTTGAAAGAACTCAGGATCAGGAATCTGGCGATAATCGAAGACCTGACTATTGCTTTCGAAAAAGGCCTGAACGTCCTTACCGGGGAGACCGGGGCGGGGAAGTCGATAATAGTTGACGCCCTCGGACTCGCTCTCGGTGAGCGTGCACAGTCCGACATGATAAAGTCCGGGGCCCGGGAGGCGACTGTCCAGGCCTATTTTGAACCTGACGGATCCGCCTCCTTTCCGGATGTGGGAATCGACCTTTCAGAAGGCGTCGTCATGAGAAGGGTGATATCATCC
>JBECKU010000027.1:0-3246 GCA_040235385.1 Candidatus Sulfobium sp.
ACTTTCTCCATTCCCGCCTTTACGGTGTTTTCTATAAATGCCTTAACCACGCACATCGATTTGGCGATTGAACTATATTTCATACCAATTTTTTCTTCATCAGGTGTTCAGGAGTGTTCATATTTGAAACATCAAGGTATTGCTGCCTTAGACATTTCTTCTTTATTTTCAATATGTTAGATATTGGCATAGGCCTTGCAGATATTTAAGCAGTTAAAAACATCAAGGAGCAAAGAAATGAAAGGCTACAGAAAAATTCTCATAGCAGTGAATGGCTCGGATGAAGTGCTGACCCGGGGATTGAAGCTCGCTCAGGACGAGAAATGCTGGGTAACGGTCGTGAAAGTCCTCCCCCCGAATGACGGTGACCTGAACCTGACCGGCATCAGGAATATCGACGACGTCCTGAACGGCGGAGCGGAAAAGGAGATCGCAAAAATAAACGATATTGCCCGGGCAGAGAGGGCCCTGGTCAAGACCCGCCTGGAAACCGGAAACGTATGCGATAAGATCGTCGAGGCCGCAGAGGAAGAGAAGTGCGATCTGATAGTTATGGGTGCACATAAAAAGAACTGGTTTCAGAAATTATTCGGAAGAAAAATCGTGGAAAAGGTCATCAGCCACGCAACCTGTCCCGTGCTGGTTGTGGGCGCATGAGCGTCCGTTCCATGACAGTGCGTTAAAAAGGGACATTTTCAGGAGGTAGTAATGAAAGGAAAACACCTTTTATTTGTCACGTATCACGACGAGAACTTCGAGGACGGGCTGTCCTATGCGGTCGAACTCGCCAAGACAATGAACGACAGCATCGAGATCCTTCTTCTCTTTAAAAGGAAGGTCCTCGAAAAAATCGATGATATGATGACCGCAGTCACATTCGCTGAAGCGAATGAACATAAAACAGCAAAGGAGATGATTACCGACGATTACCTTAAAAAAAATGAAGACTACGAAAAGAAACTGAATGCCATAAAGGAGAGATGCCGGAGATCGGGGGTAGCAGTAGATGTGAGCACCGCCGCAACCGATGCGGTTTCTGCGATAAAAAATCTGCTCAGACAGAATTCCAGGATCGATATGGTATTGCTGAGCCCGAGCATCACAGACGACGGCATTGTCACTTCCAGGGTGCTCAACAGACTTGTGAAAACGGCCTCACGGCCGATCGTGACGATGGCAAAACAGGCGAAAATCGCCTGATTGAGTCCACAGCCGAAGTAAAGGAATTTTAACTATGGTCGAAAAGGAGGAGTTTTAGATGTATCTTTATTTGCCGGTAGCATTAACGAGTATCAACATCCTTATCCCCGTGGGTCTGGGGCTTGGAGTAGGCCTGCTTTCGGGACTGTTCGGCGTGGGAGGCGGTTTTCTTCTCACGCCTCTTCTGATAATGTTCGGTATACCTGCAACAGTGGCCGCCGCTACGGATTCGAACCAGATCGTTGCGGCGTCGACTTCGGGGACGTATGCTCACTGGAAAATCGGAAATGTTGATTTCAAGATGGGGCTGTTTCTGTTGGCGGGCGGATTTGTCGGGGGACTGGGCGGTGTTCAGTTAATCAAGTTCCTCAAGGCAATGGGCAACGCGGATTTTGTCATCAAAGTAACTTATGTCCTCATGCTCGGCAGCGTTGGGAGTTATATGTTCTACGAAAGCCTTATGAGTTTAAAGAAAAAGAAGACAGAAGAGTCGAAGCCGAAAAAAGAGTCTTCATTTACGAAATTCCTGCAGTCCCTGCCGTTTCAAACCCGTTTCGAAAAATCAGGGGTCACACATTCGGCCCTGCTGCCCATTATATTCGGCTCTTTTGTAGGGATACTCGCGGCCATAATGGGAGTGGGCGGAGGTTTCTTGATGGTGCCTGTAATGGTATATATCCTCAGAATGCCGATGCACGTCGTCGTCGGAACGAGCCTCTTCCAGATACTCTTCAACTGTATAGAGGTTACTTTTCTTCAGGCTTATACCAACCACACCGTAGATTTCATTCTCGCGGTTCTGCTCCTGCTCGGCTCTACCGTCGGCGCACAGATAGGGACCGCATTCGGAAGGAAGCTCAAGGGCGATCAACTTAAGATAATCCTTGCGGCGATCGTGCTTGTTGTGACCGTGAAGATAGTTTTTGACCTTACTTTAAGTCCGTCATTACTCTTAGCGCAGACAGGAGGACACTAATGAACAGAACCCGGAATTCAGAACTCGGATACTTGAAGTTTAGACACGTTTTAGCCGTGCTGTGTGCATTCGCAATGATATTCACCGTGGCACATACGTCATCGGCCGAATTGACGTTAAAGGCCAACCACGATCATATAAAGATCGATTTCTTTTATCACGGCAGTTCCGTGAGCGTCAAAGGCACCGCCGACCCCGGCGCCGATCTGGTCATCAAGATTGCCTCGCCGGACAGCAACCAGGCCTTGCGTAAGAAAGGCAAGATGGCCGGTATGCTGTGGATGAATGTGGGTCAACTGGAATTTGAACACATTCCCTCGCTTTACTTCCTCACAAGTACAAGGGACCTCGAGGAAATCATCACCAGGGACGAAATGATAAATCAGGGAATCGGGTACCCGGCTCTTGAGAAGAGCGCTGAGATTACGCCGATAGAAAACGAGGACGAAAAAGACCGGTGGTTCGGGGAGTTCGTAAAATTCAAGGAATCGTCCCATCTGTATAATATTAATTCCGGAAACATCACGGTAACTGAAAAAGACGGGAGGCAGAACTTCTACACCCTTTTCGATTGGCCTTATCAGGCATCTCCCGGACAATACACGGTCACAGTATATGCCGTCAAGGACAATAAAGTGACCGAAAAGGCCGAAGCAAAGGTACTCGTCGAGCAGGTGGGGATCGTAAAGAGGCTTGCCACGATGGCAAAAAAGAACGGCGCTTTCTATGGTATTATTTCGATACTCGCGGCGCTCTGCGCCGGCTTCGGTGTAGGAATGGTCTTCAGAAAGGGCGGAGGAGCTCACTAATAATGTATGAAAATATTATCGTAGCATTCGACAATACGGATTACAGCAAGGCTGCCGTGATTGAGGCATCGAATTGGATAAAGAGACACGGTGGGAAAATGACGCTCGTACACGCCGTTTATTTTGACGAAGAGGAGTTCGGAAATGCTCCCGAACAACTTGAAAAGCGTTTCGAACTCGGAAAGAATCTCTGCTACCAGTCCAAAGAGATGATCCAGTCGGAATTCGGGTTAGAGGCGGAGGCTCTCGTCTGCGAAGGAG
>JBECKU010000043.1:0-4991 GCA_040235385.1 Candidatus Sulfobium sp.
CAACCAGAGGCAGACGTCTATTACAGACGAATTAATGGATATCGTATCCGGATTCGAAGCGCTCCGGTCATCCTGAAGACCGGGAGAGAGACATCTGAATAATTGAACAGAGGGCCGCAGGTCCACGGACGACAGGCGGGCTGTGAAAGGAAGACAATAGAATGAAAGTGAGCGAGATCCGGCAGAACAAGGCGACAAAGCAGTGGGTCATTTATGCCCCGGCACGGAGTAAGAGGCCGAAGGATTTCAAGAGAACAGTTTCCAGATCGAAGGTGCCGGTACATGACAAGGACTGCCCGTTCTGCCCTGGAAACGAAGGAATGCTCCCGCCTGTCATTATGGAGACGCTGAACGGCGACGGTAATTGGCAGGTCAAGGTTGTACCGAACAAGTTCCCTGCTCTCACACCGAAAGGGAAAGTTGAAAGATACACGGAAGGTATTTATGTGGCCATGCAGGGATATGGGCACCATGAGGTGATCATAGAAACTCCTGTTCACAACCGTCAAATGGGAGAGATGTCCGATGAAGAAATCGGAATGGTCATCGAGACTTATCACAGGCGCTACACAGATCTCATGAGAGAGGACGAGAACATGATGATCATCATCTTTCGGAACCACGGCCTGAGGGCGGGCACCTCGCTTCTTCATCCTCACTCCCAACTCATCTCCACCGGGATGGTCCCCCACTACATCCGGTGGCGCGAGGACGCCGCGCAGCGTTATTTTGACGAATGGGGGAGGTGCGTGTTCTGTGACATGCTCGCATATGAGATGAAGGACGGGAGGCGGGTAGTTTTCGAGAACAGATCCTTTGCGGCCGTTGTTCCCTTCGCAGCGGACGTTCCCTTCGAAGTCTGGGTCATGCCTAAAATCCACAAGGCCGATTTCTGCGACATCGGGGACGAGGAAAAATCCGACCTGGCGTCGGTGATGCGGAATATCCTCGAAAAACTGGCTGTGAAACTTAACGACCCGGATTATAACTATGTGCTCAACACTTCGGCGAGATACAGGGCGCGGGAGCCTCAGTTGCACTGGTACCTGCAGATAAGGCCGCGCCTCATGACCGTGGCCGGCTTCGAGATCGGCTCCGGAATCAGCATCAACCCTTCCATGCCTGAGGAGGACGCGGAATTTTTGAGGAAATAGTCAGTATGGAGTCCCCGCAAGGTGGGTGCGGCAATGCAACGACACGATTTATTGATTAGGCAATTTGAACTTATATTGGACTTTTTTTGAGATAAACGAAAGGAGGTGTGAGTTATGGAAGTTTATCACAAGATCAACGAGATTGAGGATTATGAATCTTATATCGGCGGTGAGGCGCTGGACAGGATTTCAAGAAAAGCCAAGAGTCTGAGAGATCTGCATATTGTTCATCTGAATTCGACATACTACGGCGGAGGGGTCGCGGAACTCCTGTCCTCCCTGGTCCTGCTCTTTAACAGCCTCGGGATCAAGTCCGGCTGGAGGGTAATCCAGGGCTCGCCAGATTTTTTCAGCATCACCAAGAAGATGCACAATGCCCTGCAAGGGGGGGACATCAACCTTACCAAACTCAAGACGCGTATTTATGAGGACATTATCTTCGAAAATGCGGTGAGAAACCACCTCGAACACGATGCCGTAATCATCCACGACCCACAGCCCCTTCCCATGATCCAGCATTACCGTAAAAGAGGGCCATGGATATGGCGCTGCCACATCGACCTGACCGAACCCAACAGGGAGCTTTGGAACTATCTGTTGGAGTTTGTTGAGATGTACGACGCAGCGATTTTTACTCTGGAGGAGTACGGACAGGAGATGAAGACCCCGAAAGCCTACTTCATGCCGGCGATCAACCCCTTTGAGATCAAGAATCGGGAAATGAGCGAAGCTGAAATCGATGAGAGGCTCGACCATTACGAAATCCCCAAGGACCTTCCTATTGTGGTGCAGATATCCCGGTTCGACCGCTGGAAAGATCCGGCGGGAGTAATCGAGGCTTTCAAACTGGCAAGGAAAAAGATCGATTGCACTCTCGTGCTTCTCGGTAATGTCGCTACCGACGACCCCGAGGGGCCTAAACTTTACGAATCGCTCCTGGATTCGCAGGAGGAAAGAATTATTATCCTCAGCGTTCAGGATACCGCCCTTGTGAATGCGCTCCAACGAAAAGCCGCCGTCGTCGTGCAGAAATCCCTCCGTGAAGGTTTCGGTCTCACTGTTACCGAGGCCATGTGGAAGGGGGCTGTCGTAATCGGGGGCAACGTGGGAGGTATCAAGTACCAGATCGAGGACGGAAAGAACGGTTTTCTGGTATCTTCGGTAGAGGAATGTGCGGATAGGATCGTCGATGTGATCAAAGACGGCGATATGAAAACAAAAATCGGGGAGGAAGCTTTTAAAAGCGTAAAAGAGAAATTTCTCCTCACCCGACTCGTCGAACAATATCTCGATCTTCTCAACTCCTTCGAGACGTGTTTTACACTAAGAAAGAAGTAACCCGGCTTCAAGAGAAAAAAACTCCGGCAACCGGGGCTGAAGAGGGGGCGCTGCAGTTGCACATAAAAGGAGACGACTGACCGGAAAACCCCATGAAAGGAATTATGCGACTGCAATTAATTTTGTCCCTGACTTTTTTGATGCTGGCGTATACGTCCCGGGCCGCCTTCGCCGACCCCGCAGAAGTTATAATTGAAGGGGTTGAGGGGGACCTGCTGGAAAATGTGAAAGCGGCATTGTCGCTTCCTCCCGGCATAGTCGAGGACGGCAAGGTCAACCGGCTGTGGCTCGACAGATTCGTGGACCAGGCCGGAGAAAAGGTTGTGAATGCTCTCAAGCCCTTTGGTTATTATTCCGCCCGCGTTTCCACCTCGCTCGACGAGACCGATGAGGGCGAATATCGTCTGCATGTCAAAATCGAGCCCGGTGAGCCGGTCCGGGTCAAGGATGTTTCGATCAGGCTGGAAGGTCCAGGGAAAGATAAACCGGTCCTCGTAGAAATGGTCTCGACATTTCCAGTTACTACCGGAGAAGTCCTGCATCAAATGGAATATGAGAACGCCAAGGGCGCCGTCAAGTCCAGGGCGGTCGAGCTGGGATATCTGGATTCGGAATACACTACTCACGAGATACGCATCTCTCTCGCCGAAAAGACGGCGGACATCTCTCTAGTACTTGATACGGGGCCGAGGTACCGCTTCGGAGAAGTCACATTCACCGGGGCAGGGGATTATCCGGACCGGTATCTGAGAAGATTCGTCGCCTTCCGGGAAGGGGCGGTATTTTCATACGCGAAACTCGGCAAGACGCAGTTGAACCTGATCAACTCGGACCGTTTCAAAAGTGTGATCGTCTCGCCTCAGAAAGAGAAGGCCGAAGATCATTATGTCCCCGTAGTCGTCCGGCTGGAACAGGCGCCGAGCAGACGCCTGAGGCCCGGCATCGGGTATGGAACGGATACGGGAGTAAGACTATCCGTCAAGTACCGCGACCTGAACGTCTTCGGGAGGGCAAGGGAATTCAACAGCGAATTGAACCTTTCACAGAAGCTCAGGGGCCTTTCCCTGGGATACATTATTCCGGACAGGGGAAGTATCCAAAGTCAGACGGAAGTACTGCTGAATGCAATTGATGAGGATGTCGACCGCTACCGAAGCCGTCGTATATCGGCCGAGATTAACAGGACGCGGAGTTTCAGAAGAGGAAGGCTGGGGACAGTCTATCTCAGGATCCTTCTCGAAGACTTTACGGTGGGTAGCGGCCAGTCAGATGCATTTTTGGTTATTCCCGGAATCCGTTTCTCGCAGAGGCGATACGATGATGTGGTGCGTCCGCGCAAGGGATTTAATTATTCCGCTGAAATCCGGGGCTCTCACCAGGTCCTCGGCTCCGACACAGGCTTTCTGCAGACCATATTGGAAGGCGGCACAATCATATCTCTTCCCGCGGATTTAATATTCTATACCAGGTTCAGGGGTGCGATAACGTTTCAGAACGAGCCTCTTCGCGACTTGCCCGCCTCTTTGAGGTTCTTTGCCGGAGGCGACAGGAGCGTACGGGGATATTCCTACCAGTCTCTGGGTCCGAGAGACAGTGAGGGGGAGGTGGTGGGCGGCAAAAACCTCCTGGTCGGAAGCGTTGAACTTGAGAAGCCTCTCTTCAAAAACTGGGGGGTCGCGGTCTTCTATGATGCGGGAAACGCCTTTAACAGCCTTTCGGATATCAACCTGTTCCAGGGCGCCGGGATCGGGGGGCGCTATTACACCAAGATCGGGACCGTACGTCTGGATATCGCCCGGCAGATAGACGTGGCAAATCCCGACTTCCGGATCCATTTGACCGTGGGAGTAGGCCTGTGATGAGAAAGTTCGCCTATGCTCTGATGATTGTCGTACTGATAATCTTCACTGCGGGGGCGGGTATGCTTGCATGGGTCCTGACGACGCAGAGCGGGGCGCTATGGTTCCTGGGAGTACTGTCCGACAGGACATCCCTTGAGGTTACCGTCCGAAGGGCGAGTGGATCTCTGGCCGGAGGACTCGATCTCGAAGGTCTTACGGTAAGGTGGCCTGGGGGAGATGCTGTATTAAATGATTTCTACCTCAACCTGGATATGACTTCACTTCTCAGTCGTGAGCTGAGGGCGGAAGAGATTGTTCTCAAGGGTGCAAGAGTGACTGCTCAGGCGGGGGAGAAAAAACCGTCCGAAGAATTCCGATGGCCGCATATATCCGGTCTACCCGTAGCTATAAGAGCAGGCATAGATCGCCTCGATATCTCGAATGTCGTATATTCCGTTGCGGGGTCCTCGCCCTTTAAGATAGAAAGGCTGTCGGCGCGGGTGGAATGGAGGTGGGGAACTCTTTCTGTGGAAGACCTCTCCGCCGGGATCGGGGGGATCGCTGCGGAAGGTAGTCTGTCCCTGGGCCTGGCGAGACCAGGTGCGGGTCTGGATATGGAACTTCGCCTTGATGGAGGTAAGATCGGCCGGCTCTCACT
>JBECKU010000350.1:0-6675 GCA_040235385.1 Candidatus Sulfobium sp.
AGCCGGAGCCCTGCACCCCCGAACCGAGCTTCCTGATCGTGACCTCTGCCACACCGGGAAATGTTTTCCTGACGTACTTTTTTAATGCGGCTTCGTTTATCATCGTTGGCCTTTCAGGAAAATTATATCTTAATTTATTTTATTCATAAAATTTGATACCGCCTGTTCGGAACGGCAAGGATATAGTCTCTGGGCTCATTCTCACTACGTTCCGAGGTTTTTGCCTCTTTACTTAATAAAATACATACTGTAGAACTATCGGCAAAAAAACCGCCCAGAGACTATATCCCTTCTTTCATTCACGGGGGTTTATGAATTAACAGGATTAAAGGGACTATGGGTTTACAGGGACGGCTACAAATTCAAAAGGGGTCAGGGGAGTCACTTCGGTCAATTAAACTTTCGATTTTCTGACTTTCGGGCTTCCGCGCTTATGCTACTTCCCCGAAATTTTCTCTATAGCGCCCGAGAAATTCGTCGTACGTATACCGGTGCTCCTGGGTGCCGTACTTCTCGACCGCATAGACAGCCGCCACCGCACCCATCTTCGCGGCGGTCACCATGTCCCGACCTGTTACGAGTCCTTTCAGAAGGCCCGCCCTGTATGCATCGCCCGCTCCGGTGGGATCGACTACCTCCCGAGCGACGGCCTGAGGGATGTTCACATCATAGTCCCGAGTGCTGACAATGGAACCTTTCTCTCCAAAAGTCGTGATGACAGCCTGCGTAATCCCGAGGAGTTCCTTCTTGTCGAGACCCGTCATCTTCATGATCAGGTCAAGTTCGTAATCATTGGAGATCAGGACAGACGACCCGTCGATCCAGTCGCGCAGAGCCCGTCCTTCCCATGCGGTCAGGGACTGTCCCGGATCGCATATATAGCGTATACCTTCCATCCTGTACTTTAGGGCGTATTCGGCCATATCCGTGAGGTTTCCAGGAGCGATAAGCCCTATCGCGCCACCGGAGCCGACATCGGGAAATTGGAAACCGGAAGAATACTTCATGGCACCGGGATTAAATCCCGTGATCTGGTTATCGGATTTATCTGTGGTGATATAAGCGCCCGCAGTAAATTCCTCTTCGATTATTTTGATGCCCTCCAGGGGAATGCCGGTTTGCTTCAGCCTGTCGAAATACCTCTGAAAGTCCTTTCCTATGGTCGCAAGGACCAACGGTCTCTCGCCGAGAAGGCTCAGTGAATATGCGATATTGCCCGCCGTCCCTCCGAATTTTTCTATTAGACTGTTTACGGTAAAACATACATTCAGAATATGTATCTTGTCGGGAAGGATATGATCGGCAAACCTCCCGGGGAAATCCATGATCCTGTCATAGGCCAGCGAGCCGGAAACATAAATATTCACTCTATTACATTCTCCTTCCCTGATGCGCAAGAAATTCCAGGACCTTCGATGCAAGTTTCGGATTGAAGCCTTTCAGAGCTGCGATCTCTTCCACTGAAGAACTTCTGATTGCTTCTATACTACCAAAATGTCTGAGTAATGCAAACCTCCTTTTTTTTGCGATGCCCGGGACCTTCTCAAGGGGCGATTCCAACCCCTTCTTTGCCCGCAATTTCTTGTGATAGCTCACCGCGAAACGGTGGGCTTCGTCACGCACCCTTCTGAGAAGAAGAGATGCAGCGCTGCCCGCCTCCAGGAGGAGAGGCGAGGGCTCATCCCTTAAGAAAACTCTGTCCGGGTCCTTGGCGACGGCGACGATGTCTCTGAAAAGAATTTCGTTATCCTGAAGGGCCTCCACGACCGCATTCAGATGCGCCTTCCCACCATCGATCACAATAAGATCGGGCATTTTCACACATCCTTTCTCAGTGCCGCCATCATCGGTTTTTCGGCACTCCATAAAGGTCTTCTTCAGGGTCCTCACAACTGTTTCCCGCATCATCGCGTAATCGTCCGGCCCCGCCACACAGTCCATTTTTATATGGCGGTAGTTATCTTTCAGAAAACTCCCTTCAGCCCAGTACACGAAAGCCCCCGCAGATTCCCGGCCGGAAATATTCGAGATATCAAACGCACCGATGTCCTCCGGGACGGATTTCAGCCGCAGCAGCGAGGCCAGTTCCTGAAGGACACCCTCCCGTTTCGGCGATTTCTCATTCTGGAGCAGACTTGCGGCATTCTCCTCCGCCATCATGACGAGCTGCCTTTTCAACCCCCTTTGAGGAACAAGGACATTAACGGGGCCGTTTCGTTTCTTCCCAAGCCATGAAGCCAGGACCTTTACGTCGTCGGGCACTACGCTGCAGAAAATCTCCCGGGGCGGGACTATATTTCTGGAATAGAATTGCTCGATGACGTTCTTCATGACATATCCTTCCTCCTCGCCATCGAGTCTTCCGATCGGAAAGTGCCTTGACCCGGTCATGATCCCGTTCCGGACGAACATGACTTTATATACTCCCGTGTCGCCGGACCGGGCCCCGCCCCAAATATCAACGTCTCCGAGTCCCGGCGCTACCACCTTCTGCACTTCCGAGATCTTCCGGATAGCATAAATCCGGTCCCTTATGAGCGCGGCCTCTTCATATTTCATCTCGTCGGAAAGTTTCTTCATCCTGCTGCCGAGCTCTTCAAGCAGCCCCTTATTCCTGCCCTCGAGAAGAAGCCGCACTTCACGGATCATGGCCATGTAATCCGCATGACGGATGTGTCCCGCACAGGGTCCCGCACACTTTTTGATCTGATACTGTATACACGGCCTTATCCTCTTTTCCAGCGAATACCCGCATGTCCTGATGTGATAGTGGTTTCTGACAAAAGAAAGGAAGTTCCACATCGGTCCCGAAGGGACATAGGGTCCGAAGTACCTTGCCCCGTCCCTTTCAATTCGCCTCACAACCTCCAGTCGGGGCCACCTCTCGTCCGTAAGCTTCAGGTAAGGGTAGCTTTTGTCGTCTCTCAGCAGGACGTTGAACCGGGGCCTGTACTGTTTGATATAATTAGCCTCGAGTACGAGGGCCTCTAGTTCATTGCCCGTGACGACATATTCGAAATCCCTGACCGCCTTCATCATGGCGCTCTTGCGCGGATCGAGCGCCGAGGACTTCTGAAAATAACTCCTGATGCGGTTTACAAGCTCCCTGGCTTTTCCCACGTATAGAATTCTGTCCTTATCGTCCTTGAAAAGGTAGACGCCCGGCTTACGGGGGACCGACCTGAGCTTGCAGGCCAGATTATGGGGTGACCGCCCCTGAGACAAGTCGGATTCTTTTACGGCAGAGGGCAATATATCCTCACTCTGATAGTCATGCAGGCCGCTGGAAAAACGTAAGGCAGGTCCTTTTGCCTGTCAGGCCCCTGCAAGAAAAACTTTCCGGTTATTTCTTCGCCTCTAACGACTTGAGCCTTTTTATCTCCAGCTTTATTCGTTCGGCATCGGGAGCGTCCGGCGCCAGCTCGACCGCCTTCTCAAATTCCTTTACAGCCTCGCTATATTCTCCCATATCGTACGCGAGTACGATCGCGAGGTTCTTGTGAGCGTTCAAGTGGTCAGGATCGATCTCTATACTCTTTCTGAATTCATCGACCGCGACAGCGGAACGGCCGGTATTACGATAGCAGATACCCATATCCACTCTCACATTTACATTATCGGGATCGAGTTCAAGTGCCTTCCGATAGGCCTCGATCGCTCCGCCGAAGCGGGAACTGTCCATAAGCGCGTTCCCGAGATGAATCCACCCATCGACATTGCCGGGGTCCTTCTCCACGGCCTCCTGCATCATCTTCACCTCATCGAACGACTGGACCGTTCCCTGAGGGAATGGATAGGCTGTCTTCGGCTCCTCTTTCTTCTCGCATCCGACGACGAACAGGGCAAGGACCGCGGCCGCAACAATTATTTTCATAATTTCTTCCTCCTGCTTATTTCCAATATTCTAACAGAAAATGCCGCACCTTCGAGACCTCGCTCTTATTTTGCGATTTGAGGAGCGCTGACAAAGCCCCCGATTTTTTTGAGCTTTTTATATCTTTCCTCGATAAGACGGGCCGGAGTTTTTCCCTTAAGCTCCGACAGGGTCTCCATAATTCTGTCGGAAATATTCTTTGCGGCCTGCTCGACATTCCTGTGCGCTCCACCGATGGGTTCGGGGATTATATCATCGATGATCCCAAACTCCAGGAGGTCCCCGGCGGTAAGTTTGAGGGCATCTGCGGCTTTTGAAAAGTCCGCTGAATTAAACTCTCCGTTCTTTCTCCACAGTATGGCCGCGCAGCCTTCGGGTGAGATAACAGAATATACCGAATGCTCGAGCATGTAGAGCCTGTCACACACACTGAGGGCAAGGGCGCCGCCGCTGCCGCCTTCTCCGATTACCACTGAAATAATCGGGACCTTGAGCCTTGCCATCTGCATTAAATTGACCGCTATGGCCTCCGCCTGACCGCGTTCTTCGGCGCCTATTCCAGGATATGCGCCCGGAGTGTCGATCAAAGTGATAACCGGTTTTCTGAACTTCTCGGCCAGCAGCATAAGCCTGAGCGCTTTCCGGTAGCCTTCCGGATTGGGCTGCCCGAAATTACGCCTGATGCGCTCTTTTGTACCCCTGCCCTTCTGATGACCGACAATGACAACGTTGGTGTCCTTTATCCTTGCAAGTCCGCCCACAACAGACTTGTCGTCGGCGAACCTCCTGTCACCGTGAAGTTCGATAAATTCTTCCGCGATAATGTTGACGTAATCGAGAGTGTAAGGCCTGTCGGGATGCCTGGCGAGAAGAGTCTTCTGCCACGGAGTCAGTTTTGAAAAAATCTCCGTGCGCATATCCTTCACTTTTTTCTCAAGCTTCTTTATCTCTCCTGCAATATTAATATCCTTGCCGTCGGAAAGGCGCTTCAGTTCTTCTATCTTCGATTCCAGTTCTTCAATCGGCTTCTCGAATTCGAGATAGTTCTTTATCATGAGACCGTCACCGCCCCCCTTCCGACCACATCTTCAAGAGAGTCTATCAAAATGCTGTCGGGCCTGATATTTATACCGGTTGCGATAACGGTCTGGGACGACAATAGACTGATCCGCAAATAAAGCCGGCAATCACCTGGATACTTATCGACAAGGGAGCGGATTTCCCTGAGCCGGTCGGCGCAGGAGCCGGGGTTGCCGAAAGAGATCTCGATACGTCTGGGCCGGGAAGCGCTGTCTTCTTCCAGGTCGCTGATCTCGCGGGCGCGGACCCTCACGCCCTTTTCGTCCCTGTCGACGTTTCCCTTTACCAGCACAAGGGCGTCCTTTTTCAGGAGGCCCCCCGTTTTCTTGTAAAGCTCCGAAAAGACAATGACCTCGATGCTGCCTTCGGTGTCCTCGAGAGTTACATATGCCATCATGTCCCCGGTCGACTTTACGCTTTTTCTTTTGATAGCCCTCAACACTCCGCCGACGGCGACATCTTCACGATCTGCCGAGTTCCCGATTTCAGTGGTATTTTTGGCTCCCCTCTTGCGAAGCAGCGTATCAAAGCGGGCCAACGGATGTCCGGTGATATAAAAACCAAGGGCCTCTTTCTCGTTCTTCAGAAGCTCGGATTCACTCCATTCAGGCACGGACTCTCTTTCTACGAGCGTTTCTTCACCAAAAAAACTCGCCTGTCCGGTCATCTTTGTTTTCCCGCCGTTCGATAAGTCATGTACCTTTTCCATCGCAGCGGCCCTGCTCACGCCCATCGAATCGAAAGCGCCTGCCTTGACAAGCCCTTCGAGGACCTTTTTATTCACCCGCCTGGTATCGACCCGGTCGAGGAAATCGCCGATGGAATTGAAGGGACCTCCTTCGTCTCTCACCTCAAGAATGGACTCTATCGCAGCGCCGCCGACACCTTTTACCGCTTCGAGTCCGAACCTGATGGAATTGCCGATGACTTTGAACTCCCTGCCGGAAAGATTGATGTCGGGGGGCAGGATCTCGATCTTCATCTTCCTGCACTCGTTTATCGACTTGACGACCTTGTCGGTATCATTGATATCCGCACTCAGAGTCGCGGCCATGAACTCGACCGGGTAGTGGGCTTTGAGGTATGCGGTCTGAAAAGCGACAAAGGCGTACGCGGCTGAATGGGACTTATTAAAGCCGTATTCCGCAAAGAGTTCCATGAGGTCGAAGATCCGCACCGCCTTCTTTTCGGATATGCGGTTACCGACCGCGCCCTTAACGAAGTTTTCTTTCTGCTTTGCCATGGCCTGGATGTTCTTCTTACCCATGGCCTTCCTGAGTATGTCCGCCTGCCCGAGCGAAAAATTCGCGAGTTTGTTCGCTATCCTCATCACCTGCTCCTGATATAGGATGACCCCATAGGTCTCGTCGAGTATTTCCTTCAACTGGGGGAGCTCGTATTTCACGGGTATCTTCCCTTTTTTCCGCTTGATGAAATCGTCTATCATCCCGCTTCCGATAGGGCCGGGACGGTAAAGAGCGACCAGGGCGATAAGGTCTTCGAACCTGTTGGGGCACATCTTCACCAGTATGTCCTTCATGCCGGCGCTCTCAAGCTGAAACACCCCTACGGTCTTGCCTGAACTGAGGAGTTTGTACGTTTCTTTATCGTCAAGGGGGATATCGTGAAGGGACACAGCCCTGCCGCCCTGTCTGATAAGGTCGAGGGTCTTGCGGATTACGGTCAGGGTCTTGAGCCCAAGGAAATCGAATTTCAGGAGT
>JBECKU010000104.1:0-5381 GCA_040235385.1 Candidatus Sulfobium sp.
ATCAGTGACCCGCAGATGCCTGTCAGCAAAGTGTTCGGACTGGGCGTCAGAACGATCATGCTGGACCCAGGACACGGCGGCAACGATGCCGGCGCAATCGGAAAGATGGGCACAAGAGAGAAGGAGATAGCCCTGGACATCGCAAAGAGGCTGCAAAATCGCCTGAAGAAATATCCGATGTTCAACGTCCTGATGACACGCGAAGACGATCTTACCGTCCCTCTCAACAAGAGGGTCGAGTCGGCCATTGCCGCCAGGACCGACATGTTCGTCTCAATACACCTCAACTATATTCCTTCGAAACGGATCAATATCATCGAGACATACTATTTCGGCCCTCCTTCGGACGAAAAAACGTATAAGCTTGCCGAACAGGAAAATGCCGGGTCTCAATATGGTCTGAGCGATTTCAAGGACATTATCGGTAATATAGGTCATACATTGAGACTTCAGGAATCGAAAGAACTTGCAGTATCCATACAAAAGAAACTTTTTCGCAACATGAAGCACGAAGACATAGAGGTATATGACTTCGGGGTTAAGAGGGCCCCTTTTGTTGTCCTTCTCGGGGTTGACATCCCGGCGGTGCTCGCCGAAGTTTCCTGCCTCAGCAACCGTGAAGAGGAGATGAAACTTAATACGGAGCAGCATCGGGAAAATATCGCCAGTTACCTCGAAGCCGGAATTCTGGACTATATAAATAAAGGAGAAATAAATTATGAAGCAAAAAGACATGCCTCAAAATGAGGGCATTTTCCATGTCGGGATCGACCTGGGGACTTCACGGAGTTCCATATCTGCGGGCAACGGCTCAAAAGAATGGATCGAGAGCTATGTGGGATGGCCCAAGGACTTCATTTCCCAGCAGGTCGTAGGAAAACCGGTCCTGTTCGGTTCCGAAGCCCTCGAAAACAGGCTTTCCCTCGATCTTTGCAGGCCGCTCGAACACGGTCTTATCAAAGAGGGGATCGACAGAAGCGAAGAGGCGGTCCAGGAAATCATCAGGCATCTCATCGAGAGCGCTAACCCCTCCCCTGACCAGGAGATCTTTGCCGTGGTCGGCGTGCCTGCCGATACATTGAAGGTCAATAAACTTGCGATCAGGAATGCCGTCTCCGAATTTGTTCACTCTCTGATGGTCGTATCCGAACCCTTCGCTGTCGCTTACAGCATGAACCTTCTTAATAACGCCCTGGTGATAGATATCGGGGCGGGCACGACGGATTTTTGTATCATGCATGGTACGATACCTTCAGAGGAAGACCAGAAAACGATCCTGGCTGCGGGGGATTACATCGACGAGCAGCTCTTCAGCTATCTGAATGAAAAATACCCGAACTCGAAGTTCAACAAGAACATGGTGCGCCAATTCAAGGAGAGGTACAGCTTCGTAGGCGAAACCTCCGATGAAATCAAGGTGGAACTCCCCGTCGACGGAAAACCGGTAATGCATGATATCAAGAACGAGATAAAACGCGCCTGTGAGAGCATCCTGCCGGCGTTGACGGAAACGACGACCGAGATGATCGCCCGGTTTGACCCCGAGTTTCAGGTCAAGATCAAGAACAACATCGTGCTGGCCGGCGGCGGAAGCCTCATCAGAGGACTGCGCGAATATCTTCAGGATTCACTGAAAGAATATGGTCCATGTAACGTCGTCAGCGTCGAAGACCCCCTCTTTGCGGGATCGGAAGGGGCGCTTAAACTTGCGATGGATATGCCTCCGAAATACTGGGAGGAACTGTAAAGTCTTCGGCAGGCTCGGCCGAGAAGAAGGGGCGACCGGGCAGAAGGCTCTGAAGCCTGCTTGTAGTCAGGTGATTCGGCAGGCAAGACTGATTATCCCGGATCATTCCACTTGCCCGGCCTATTCTGCGTATTCAACGATTCCCTCAGGATCCTGCTGAACTCCGAACGGGGGATTTCCCTCGCCCCGAGACTCATAAGATGACGCGTCCTGACCTGGCAATCGATCATACGGAAGTTTCTCTCTCGCAAATAGCGGATGAGCATTACGAACGCGGTCTTTGATGCGTCGGACTTACGGGCGAACATCGATTCTCCGAAAAAGACGCTCCCCATGGCGACACCGTAAAGCCCGCCGGCCAGTTCGCCTTCATGCCAGCTCTCGACCGAATGGGCGATGCCGGCCTCGTGAAGTCTGCAATATGCCTCGATCATATCGCCCGTGATCCATGTGCCCTGCCCATCCTTTCTGGGTACCGAGGCGCAAGCCCTGATGACGTCTTCGAAGGCCGTATCTAACGTCACCCTGAAGACGTTCTTTTCGATTGTTTTCCGGAGACTCCTGGATATCTTCAGTTCATCCGGCTTGAGGACAAGGCGCGGATCAGGAGACCACCATAGTATAGGAGTATCATCTGAGAACCAGGGGAATATTCCCATTGAGTAGGCAAGCAGCAGACGGTCTTCGCTCAGGTCGCCGCCCACTGCCAGAAGTCCGTCTTCCCCGGCAAGCTCCGGCGGAGGGAACAGAAGGTCTTCATCCAGCCGAAAAACAGGCATGACCTTCCCCTAACCGGAATAGTCGAATATCAACCGGTCCTTATTAAGCCCGATCGTGACCTTGCCGCCCTTTTTAAGCCTTCCGAAGAGCACCTCTTCAGTCAGGACGTCCTTGATCTCGGTCTGTATGACCCTTGAAAGCGGCCGTGCCCCGTACATCGGATCGTATCCTTTCACCGCCAGCCACTGCTTTGCCTTGTCCGAAAGCGAGATCCGGACCTTTTTGCCCCTGAGCTGGAGGGCGAGTTCCTGGATGAATTTCTCAACTACCCTTTCCATGATTCCCGGATTAAGGGAATTGAAAGTGATAATGCCGTCAAGACGGTTCCTGAACTCGGGACTGAAGAGCCGGTTGACCGCGTCCCTGCTCTTTCCCCTTGTATCGGAACTTCTGTCCCCGAAACCGATCGTATTTCTGTCCATGTCCCTCGCACCGGCGTTGGAGGTCATGATGAGGATCACATTCCGAAAATCGGCCTTCTTGCCGGTATTGTCCGTAAGAGTGGCGTAATCCATCACCTGCAGCAGAACACTGAATATATCCGGATGGGCCTTCTCGATCTCGTCCAGGAGGAGAACGCTGTATGGATGCTTCCTGATGGAGTCGGTAAGGAGCCCGCCCTGGTCGAACCCGACATAGCCGGGCGGGGCGCCTATAAGCCTTGCCACAGTGTGCTTCTCCATATATTCGCTCATATCGAACCTTGTGAAATTCACTCCCAGACTCGTTGCCATGCGGCGCGAGATTTCGGTCTTCCCGACACCCGTCGGGCCGGTAAACAGAAATGAACCTATGGGCCTTTCGGGCGCTCCCATACCGGCACGGCTTCTTTTTATCGCCGCGACGAGCATATGGATCGCCTCGTCCTGACCGTAAACGACCTTCTTGAGGTCCTCTTCCAGGACCTTAAGCTTCTCCATATCGGAAGTCGAGACAGTACGGGCAGGGACCCTGGCGATACCTGCTATGATCTTTTCGATCTCCCTCGTTCCCACGATTTTTTTCTTCCCTGCCGTAGTAGACAACTTAAGCAGGGCACCGGCCTCGTCAATGACGTCGATCGCCTTATCAGGCAGGTATTTGTCGCTAAGGTATTTAGAAGATAGTTCTGCCGCGGACTTCACCGCGCTCTCCGAGTATTTCACGCCGTGGAAACCCTCGTAATAGGCCTTTAACCCGTTGAGGATATCCATCGTTTCCCTCACGGTCGGCTCCTGGATCTCGATCTTCTGAAACCTGCGGGAAAGCGCGCGGTCCTTCTCGAAGTAATTTCTGTACTCCTCAAACGTGCTTGCTCCTATACAGCGAAGCCTGCCTGAATTCAATACAGGTTTGAGGATATTCGAGGCGTCCATTGACCCGCCGCTCGTGGCACCCGCCCCGACGACGGTATGAATTTCATCTATGAACAGGATCGCGCCGGGCTTCTTCTCGAGTTCATTAATAGTCGACTTAAGCCTGGCCTCGAAATCTCCCCGATACCTGGTGCCGGCCAGAAGAGCACCCATATCAAGGGAATATATGCGGGCTATTTTCAGCGCTTCGGGCACCCTGCCCTCATGGATCCGTAAAGAGAGGCCTTCAACTATGGCGGTCTTCCCCACGCCGGGCTCGCCGACGAAGATCACGTTGTTCTTTCTCCTCCGGCTAAGCACATGGATCGTTCTCTGCAATTCCGTCTCTCTCCCTACGAGAGCGTCTATTTCACCTCTCTCCGCCAGCTCGTTGAGGAGTATCGTGAATGTTTTCAGCGGGTCTCCGCGCACCGTCTGTTCATGTTCGTGCTGCTCGCTCTCCTCGTCATCCTCGGACTCTTCGAACCGTTCAGAACCCGTGCGGGACAAGCCGTGAGAAATATAATTCAATACGTCGAGGCGCCTGATCCCCTCGGCTTCAAGAAAAAAGACCGCGTGGGAATCCTTCTCCGAGAACATGGATGCAAGGAGATCACCCGCGTCGGTCTCCTCCTTCTCAGCGGAGCCGGCGTGCAAAAGGGCTTTCTGAAAGACCTTTTGAAAACTCGCGGTCGGTCTGGGATAGGAGTCCGAACCATCAGCGATTATCGGAACATGCTCTTCGAAATATTTTTTTAATGACTCCTTGAGCCTGGATATATTACCTCCGCATTCGGTCAGGATTTCGCACCCGTAATCGTCGTTCAGGATCGCAAAAAGGATATGCTCAACCGTAAGATATTCATGGTTCCTGGCCTTCGCCTCACGGATTGTGGCCTCCAGCGTCAATTCAAATTCCTTATTGATCATTCTTTCTCCATCAAGCATCTGAGCGGAAACTCTTTTTCGCGGGCGACGTCATGGACGGCCGCTATTTTTGTCTCCGCGATCTCCCTCGTATAGACACCGGCCAACCCCATTCCTTTTTTATGTACATGGAGCATTATCCGCATGGCATCGACCGGTGACTTATGAAAGACAGTTTCCAGGATGCTTACGACAAAATCCATTGTCGTATAGTCGTCGTTAAGAAGAAAAACTCTATAAAGCGGCGGCTTTCGGGTTTCCTGCCGTTCTTTAACATCAAGTCTTTCTCCGGGTTTCGCTCTCTCGTTCATTGTGTCACCTGCATGAGGGGCACCCTTTATTTCCTGTTCTATTTTACCATAACCGGACTGTTCACATTCACGCTCGGGGAGCCATTTCTGTATTGACATAAGTTCGATTTATTTTTATTATTGAACACCAAAAAAAGGAGGGGACAATGGTATTGATCAGAAACATAATCATTTTTACCGCCTGCGCAATCATCTTTATTTCCGGCTGTGCGTCCCTCAGGACCTCAAAACCCATCTTACCTATGAAAGAGTATGAGCGGATGATAGCCGGAAGACTCGATG
>JBECKU010000130.1:0-4254 GCA_040235385.1 Candidatus Sulfobium sp.
GTTGTCAACTGCTATATGGGACGTGTCGGACTGATCAATTCCGGGGGCGCCTCTGTTGGTAAAGATGACCTTGCGCAGGCGGTCAGGACCGCCGTGATTAACAAGCGTGCCGGTGGAATGGGGTTGATCACCGGCAGGAAATCTTTCCAGAAACCGATGAAGGAGGGCGTGAAACTATTGAATGCGGTACAGGATGTGTATTTGAGCAATGAGATCACTGTGGCTTAAATGTGGACGGGTTTTGAACTGATAAGAAGCCTGATAAAGCCCGCGGATACGAAGATCGTTCTTCTCCTTCTCGACGGTCTCGGGGGAATCCCCGGAGGTCCTGAAGGACTGACCGAACTTGAGGCGGCCCATACTCCGAACATGGATGATCTTGCGGCGGACGGCATATGCGGACTGCATGAGCCTGTGGGGCCCGGCATCACACCCGGCAGCGGGCCGTCCCACCTGGGTGTTTTCGGTTACGACCCCCTCCGTTTCCAGGTTGGGAGGGGCGTCATGTCCGCACTCGGGATCGATTTCGCACTCCAACCCGGAGACGTCGCAGCGAGAGGGAATTTTTGCACGGTCGATGAAGACGGAATTGTTACCGACCGAAGGGCCGGCCGGATAAGCTCCGAAAAGAACCGGGAGCTTTGCCGTCTGCTCAGGGAAGCACAACTTTCCGGGGTGGATTATTTTGTAGAAACGGTGAAAGAGCACCGCTTCGTCCTCGTTCTCAGGGGGAGGGGTCTTTCCAGTGAGGTTGATGATACAGATCCCCAGGGCACCGGGCGTCAGCCCCTCGATCCAAAACCACAATCGAAGGATGCTGGGAAGACCGCCCGGGTGGTCTCAGAATTTATCGGGCATGCGAAGAATGTCCTCTCAGGGAGCCATCCGGCAAATATGGTTATCCTGAGAGGTTTCTCCAGCAGGCCCCGGTGGCCTCTGTTCGGAGAAATCTATGGTCTTGACGCTGCGGCCATCTCTGCATATCCCATGTACCGGGGCCTGGCGAGACTCCTGGGAATGAAGGTTCTTGAAACGGAAAATTCGGTTGAAGGAGAGTTCAATGTCCTGAAGAAACACTGGGATGACTTCGATTTCTTCTATCTCCACATTAAATACGCTGACAGCGCCGGGGAGGACGGGGATTTCGGCCGTAAAGCTGCTGCACTGGAAGAAGCGGACAGACAGATCCCCCGGCTAAGAGAGCTCAATCCGGACGTTATCGTCGTGACGGGCGATCATTCCAGCCCCTCGGTCCTGGGGGCGCATAGCTGGCACCCGGTACCTGCTCTCATCTGGTCGGAGCATTGCCGGCGGGATGGGGTAGTCCGGTTCGGAGAGAGGGCCTGCATTGCGGGAGGGCTGGGACCGCGTATCCATGCCACCGACCTGATGCCCATTGTCATGGCCAATGCGATGCGGATGAGAAAATTCGGGGCCTGAAACAGCGTTTGACGAGTCCTTGTTTTGTTAGTAAAGTGAAAGAAGGATTGCCGAGACGCATACTGGAGGAAAGAGGAATGTTCAAAGACAGACGCGATGCAGGGATTCAGCTCGCGGAGAGACTCACACATTATAAAGATAAGGACAACCTTCTTGTTCTAGCGCTACCCAGGGGCGGAGTGGTCCCCGGGTTCGAGGTCGCTAAGGCTTTGAACGCGCCTCTCGATGTTCTTATCGTGAGGAAGATAGGATTTCCCGGGCAGCCAGAATTTGCGATAGGCGCGGTCGCCGAAACCGGCGCGGTGAGCATGAACCGATCGATCGTCGGGAGGTACAACGTCTCAGGGGATTATATTAAGGAAGAAACAGCCCGCAAGAAAGAGGAGATCGCAAGGAGAGTCGAAATGTACCGCGGCGGCCGAAGCATAGAAAACCTAGAGGGTAGGACCATTATCCTGGTGGACGACGGTGTCGCTACAGGCGCTACCATGAAAGCCGGCATCGCAGCTCTCAAGAAGGAGAAGACCGGAAAGCTCATCATCGCTCTTCCCGTCGCCCCTCCGTCGACTGCCGACGAACTCAGGAATATGGCTGATGAAGTGATATGTCTGGAGACACCCGAGGATTTTGCGGCCGTGGGCGGTTACTATTATGATTTTACTCAGGTAACGGACGAGGAAGTCGTTGCGTATTTGAAGGACGCCTCGGGCTTTTCGTCTTCGGGAAGAGTATAACAAGAGCCGACATTTTCAGCGATGAGAGGTACAAATGGAAAAGAAGACCTTTGAGCAACTGGTCGATATACGGGTCGGAAAAGTGAGCCTGGAAGGTGTGCTTTCTCTCCCGGACGATACCAAATCCGTAGTATTGTTCGCCCACGGCAGCGGCAGCAGCAGGCATAGTCCGAGGAATAAATTTGTTGCGGGTGTGCTCCAGAAGGCGAATGTCGGCACGCTCCTCTTCGATCTCCTTTCTGCTGAAGAAGACGCCGTTTATGAAAACCGCTTCAATATAAAACTTCTGGCCGACCGTCTTCTGACGGCGACGAAATGGATCAAGGAGGAAGCCAGGACAAGAGATTTTTCCGTAGGCTATTTCGGTTCGAGCACAGGCGCTGCTGCGGCCCTGATCGCCGCGGCAGATCCGGGAACGGATACCGGAGCCGTTGTCTCAAGAGGAGGCAGGACCGATCTCGCGGGCGAAGCGATAAAGAGGGTCCAGGCCCCAACGCGCCTGATCGTCGGCGGGTTCGATGACGTGGTCATCCGTCTTAACAAGGAAACTTATTCACTCCTGAATTCTGAGAAAGATCTGAAAATAATACCGGGAGCGACGCATCTGTTTGAGGAGCCCGGTGCCCTCGAGGAAGTGGCGGACCTGGCCGCAGAATGGTTTGCGCGTTACCTTATCCCTGCCTCCGGCGGATCGTAAGGAGGAAAAATTATGGCCGAGAAAGTCGTTGTCCGTATGAATAGCGAATTCCGGACCGAAGTATGGGCTCCCGACCCCCACGATCCTGAATCTGATGAGATCCTGCAGATTATGCACATCCACGGCCTTACCCCTTATGGTATGCTCATGTCGAGCCTTGGGACGTGTACGGCCGTCCTTCTTCATTCGTATGCGCAGCACCATAAACTGAATCTTAAAGAAGTGGAGCTTGTAATCCAGTATCAGCGCGTGTTTGCCGAAGACTGCGAGCGATGCGAAGAGATTGACGAATATAATGAACGGATAGAGCAGGAAATCATGTTTACCGGAGAGCTTTCCGATGAGCAGAGGGAAAAACTCTTTTTAATCTCCCGCCAGTGCCCGGTCCATAAGATGCTGGAACAGGGGATGGAGGTTAAATCGAAGCTGATACGAGAGTTGGACTGAGAGTCGGTGCCGCTTCTCGCAGAATGAAAACGGAGGAAGCTGTTGCCGGTACATAATTCCGATATCGCGGCCATATTCAACCAGGTGGCCGACCTGCTTGAGATCCAGAATGCAAACCAGTTCAGGGTGCGGGCATACCGCAATGCGGCGCGCACGATAGGGGGGTTGTCCCAGAGCGCGGCAGATATGGTCAAACGGGGTGAAGACCTTTCGAAGCTCTCCGAGATAGGCAAGGATCTTGCGGGAAAGATTGAAGAGATAATAAAGTCCGGGAAGCTCCCGCTTCTTGAGGACTTGAAAAAAGAACTGCCCATTGAACTGAGCAACCTTATGAAGATTTCCTCTCTCGGGCCGAAACGGATAAAGGCGCTTCACGAAAAGCTCGGGATCAGCACGCTCGATGAGCTGGCGAAGGCGGCGAGGGACAAGAAGATACGCGAGGTCGACGGTTTCGGCGAGAAGACCGAGGAGTCCATACTTGAGGAAGTCGGGAAGATAAAGGGGGTCAAGGAACGCATCAAGCTGGTGGAGGCCGAACAGATCGCGGAATCTCTGATCGACTACCTGAAAAAGGCAAAAGGAATAAAGGACATCGCCGCGGCAGGGAGTTACCGCCGGAGAAAAGAAACAGTGGGCGACCTCGATATCCTGGTTACTCATAAAAAGGATTCGGATGTGATGGACCACTTTACGAAGTATGAGGATGTAGAGAAGGTGGTCTCGAAAGGTAAAACCAAGTCTACGATAATGCTTCGTTCGAACTTTCAGGTGGACCTGCGGGCGGTTGCCTAGGTGAGCTATGGGGCCGCCCTCCACTACTTTACCGGATCCAAAGCCCATAACATCGCGATAAGGAAACTTGGGATGAAAAAGGACCTCAAGGTAAACGAATACGGCGTCTTCAAGGGGGACAGGCGCGTCGCGGGTAAGACTGAA
>JBECKU010000161.1:0-4201 GCA_040235385.1 Candidatus Sulfobium sp.
GGGCCGAGCCAGCCTCCGAAGAAAAGGGTGACGATGAAGGCCGAAACGAGCGTTATGCCCAGGTATTCCCCCAGGAAGAACATGCCGAATTTCATGCCGGAATATTCCACGTGAAACCCTGCGACAAGTTCATTTTCAGCCTCGGGGAGATCGAAAGGCAGCCGGTGGGTCTCGGCGAGTCCGGCGATGAGGAATGCCGCGAGCCCGAAAAATTGGGGTACGCAGAACCATAGTCCCCTCTGCGCATCGACGATGGCGCCGAGATTGAAGGAGCCTGAAAGCATCACGACCCCCATGAGCGATAATCCCATAAACACTTCGTAACTCAACATGAGCGCCGCCGCCCTCATTCCCCCGAGGAGGGAGTATTTGCTTGCTGAAGACCAGCCGCCAAGGACGACGCTGTATACGCCGAGGGCGGACATTGCGAGAAAAAAGAGAATTCCGATATTCATGTCCAGGATTGCGAGGCCCGGAGCGAACGGGACGATAGCGAAAGACATGAGGACGGTGACGACAATGACCGCGGGAGATATGATAAAGACCTTCTTATCGGCGAAGGGGGGTATCCAGTCCTCCTTGAAGAGTATCTTGATGATATCGGCGAGCGGCTGGAGCAGTCCGAAAGGACCGGCCCTGTTGGGCCCGTAGCGGTCCTGCCAGAGCCCGAGGAGGCGGCGCTCGAGCCAGATCAGAAGCGCACCCGTGGTCATCAGCGCAGAGAGCGTTACGAATACGACCGCGAGATGATAGAGAATTTCAATCATATCTTTTTATCCCTGTTCATGGCCTGCCTTCGATAACGTCCCCCAAAGCGGAAGACCGAGGCCCGCAAATTCCCTGAGGCCCCCGGGAAGTCCCGCGACCCCCGGGGGCAGTTCAGGCATAAGCCTGACCGGAAGGAGATAAGATTCTTTGTGGACGCCCAGGATAACCTCCATCCCTTCTCCCACGCCGAGGGAAGACGCATCGTCGTTTCTGCTCCCGATATAGGCCGGAGGCGCAAGTCCGGCTATGCCCGGAGAAAGGACACTCAGTTCCTCCGACCCGTAAATATGATGAAGCGGGACCAACAGCCATTTGTCAGGCGAAGGCTGAAACGCCCCGGGTATTTTCGTGAAATAGGGAATATCCTCCGTCTCCTTTGGATGGACCAGCCGGACCCCCGGGTCTCCTCCGCGCAAGTTTCCCCCGGTCTCATCCTGATACTTGTTAACGGCCTGGACCGAGTTCCATCCGGGTGACCAGAAGCGGGGGATAAGTGCGGAAGGCGGCTGTCCGTCATATCCTTCCATCGAAAATGACAAAGGCGAGTCCTCGTCCTGCGGCGGTTCGGGCTCGTGAACGGAAACGTTCGCGTGCATGGATGTACGCCCGCTGTACCGGTGAGGCTGACGGGGGATCTTTTGTCCTTTAATGCGAAACCGGTGAGTGGGGGCGATTTCCCCTATCCCTGAAAAATATGGCAAGGAGGCCGTCATTTTTGAAACGACATCGTCTATCGACCGCCATCCGGTGGCCCTGATCTGTCCCGTTGCGGTCATGATATCCCTGAGCCACTGCCAGCTCTCCCTCACATCCCCCCCCGGCATGAAGACCTGGTAGAACCGCTGGGCCCGGCCTTCATTATTGATAATCGTGCCGTCGGACTCGGCAAAGGTCGCTGCGGGGAGTGTCACGTCGGCTTTTTCAGTCGTCCGGTTTTCGAGATGGTCGATCGCGATGACTTTCGATGCATGCATGAAAAGATTGTCGACGAGGGCGTTATCGGCCCTCCGGTAGAGATCGTTTTCAATCACAATGACCGTATCCGCTTTGCCTTTTTTCACCGCCCTGAATGCTGCCCCGATCTCCCTCCCTCCCAGAAGCCCGAGGCCGACGCTGTTACATTCAGACGGGACAAGACAGAGGTAGGACGCCTGCTCCCTTCTGCAAAGGGCCCACGCGACATTGGCCGCCGCCTGTATGACCTCTTCATTGGCACAACCTGCACCGGAGATAACGAGGGGCTGTTTCGCTTCTTTCAGGGCCTGGGCCACCGCTCGGGCGAACAGGTTTTCCTTATGAGAAAGGTCCGGTGGGTCGGGCGCTTCCCTCTTAAGTTTATGCGCAACCGCAAAGCCTATTCTCGCGAGGTCGCCGGGCGCCCCGTGAAAGTTTTCCGAAGCAATATCGTCCAGCGGAGAACCTGCGGGCAGGGCAAGAAAAAGAGGTCCTTTTTCATCCTGGATCGCTTCCCGAACACCAGCGTCGTTCCACAAAGGAATACCGAGACCCTTTACTTTTTCCATCGGTTGTTGCCTCACCGACTGCCGCAGAGCAAGCTCAAGCATGGGAGCGGTATTGGCCACGTCCTCACCCAGAACGAATACGGCATCGGCGGATGCAACCTCCTTTAGCGACGGGGAACGGGCCGGACCATTTTTCATGACGTTTATCATCAGAGTTACCATGCTGTTTTCCTCCGACGACATCCCGCTGAAGAAATTTTCCTCCCCCACCAGGGACCGCAGCATGAAGTTCGACTCCAGCGATGCGCGAGGCGAGCCTATGCCTATGACTTTGGCGCCGAAATAAAGGATGGAGGAGAGGTGATCGAGGACCGTCTCAGGCCGAACAACCTCTCCTTTCCGCGATATGCTTTCTCCGAACCGGATCTGTGGACGCCTTATGCGCCTTGCGCTGTTGACAAATTCGTAGCCGTAACGTCCCCGGTCGCAGAGGAAATATCCATTCACCTCGCTGTTGTACCGGTTCCGTATCCTCCTCAGTGTCCCGTACCGTTCGCCCGGGATGGTATTGCAGCCGAGCGAGCAATGAACACAGACCGAAGGCGCCGTCTGGAGGTCCCATTTTCTGGTGTAATGCCGTTTCAAAGTATTGTCGGTAAATACCCCCGTCGGACAGACCTCGACGAGGTTCCCGCTGAAAGGGCTCTGCAGGAACCCGTCCCGCTGTCTCCCGAAGTACACATGATGGTGGGAGGCGAATACACCTAGGTCCCTGCCCCCGGCGTAATCCCGGTAGAAGCGGACGCACCGGTAACACTGGATGCAGCGGTTCATCTCGTGATTGACGAACGGACCTAGGTCCTGATTCCGGTAGGTCCGCTTTTTGAATCGGTATTCCCTGTATGTATGTCCAGTCATTACGGTCATGTCCTGAAGATGGCATTCGCCGCCTTCGTCACAGACCGGACAGTCATGGGGGTGGTTGGTCATGAGCAATTCAATGATGTCCGCCCTGAAAGATTTTGCTTCGGGGTCGTCGATGGATATTCGGGTGCCGTCTTCCGCCGGGGTCATGCAGGACATTACGATCCTGCCCTTCGTGTCTTTTTCGTCCCTGAACTGCTTGACCGCACATTGTCTGCATGCCCCCACCGAATGCATGGCCGGATGCCAGCAGAAATAGGGGATGTCGAATCCCAGCGAGAGGCAGGCATGGAGGAGACTCTGTCCGTCTTTGACTGAATAGGCCCTGTTATCTATAAAAATAGTTGCCATAGCTTACTTCCAGGGACACCCTTTCCTGGTTATATGCTGCTCGAAATCTTCTCTGAATATCTTCAGGGCGCTCTGGAGCGGCTCCATTGCTCCCGGGGCCAGGGCGCAAAAGGTCCTGCCCATGCCCAGGTTCCGGGTCTGCCTCTCCAGCAGTTCCAGATCTTCCGGCCTCCCCCTGCCGTTTTCGATCGCATCGAGAGTCTTTTCTATCCACGGCAGCCCTTCCCTGCAAGGGGTGCACCATCCGCAGGACTCTCTCGCAAAAAAAAGCTGGAGATTATGGACGACACCGACAGGGCATGTCCGGTCGTCGATCACGATCATTGTGCCCGTACCGAGCCTGCTTCCGGCCTTCTGCACGGAGTCGAAATCCATCGCGGTATCTAGTTTCTCTTCCGTCAGGAATTCGGTCGATGCCCCACCCGGTATCACGGCCCTGAACTTGTAACCGTGGCGCATGCCGCCCGCGTGTTCTTCTATTATCTCCCGCATGACCGTACCGATCGGCAGTTCCCACAGACCCGGGTTTTTCACTCTCCCGCTCGCGCCGTAGATCTTTGTCCCGCCGTCCTGACTCAGGCTGAGGCTCTTGAACCAACTCGCACCGTGGGAGATGATATGGGGCACATTCGAGAGAGTCTCGACATTATTGACTACAGTCGGTTTTCCCCAGAGCCCGCAGACCTGCGGATACG
>JBECKU010000164.1:0-5065 GCA_040235385.1 Candidatus Sulfobium sp.
AACTTTCTGGCTACCCATTAGAAGATTTCGAGGCTGGCATGGGAACATGGGCGATTAGTACTGCGCCGGAAAGCAGCTCTCTGAACAACTGGGAGCGTATTACGGGCAATGACTTGCCTGACGGATCGGGTATCCGAACACCCAACTCGGTTTACCTCGGCTTCGGCTTCGAGGCCATTGATACATCATCGAACAGAGCTACATTAATGGATCGAATTATGCAATATCTAGGACAGTAAAACTGAATACTACATAATAAGGGGCAGGAAATTAACCTGCCCCTGTCATATTTGGTCAAAAAGTTTAAGATTAAAATTCTACCAGAATGGCAGAATTATCTGAAACTTCAAATGTTACTTCCTGAAACTCTCACCTAAGGATGCCGATATAATATTGAAGATTTCAATTAATAATCTCCGTTTCTCACCCTCTTTCGCGACACGCGTACGTGCTTTCCCGCGATCTGAAATCCTCAGGACAGGTGTATCCTTTTCCCCTCTTGCCCCGTCTATAGGGATAAGAGGAGGTGATCCAGATGTTCATAGCCGATCTCCGGGGGATATTCACGCTTTTTATGAATGCGTCGGGAATAACGTCAAAAAAAGCTACAGCGACCCAAGTGCAATAAACCCGTTAAGTCATAGGTGGAGGCTGCAAAATGACCCTGCATCTTGAGCGTAAAATCAGCCACGATGATGGTAATTACTTCCTGGAAATTGAGTTGATGCAGCACCATTAAGAGAGTAAACTTCAATTAGTATGCTTTGAGGAGGTGAGATAAATGCCTTTTTATGTTGAGGAAATTGACTTTGCTTCGGAACTTTCAGGATGCCGCTCCGTACTCATTGTTCCATGCCGATTCTGCCCTGCAGCCTCGGCGGCTGTCAAGAACAGCAAACCTTACATTGAATTTTTTAGAAAACTTTTAAAAACAGATTCTTATGAACTGCAAATTAGCAAAATGCAGTCTCGCCTTGAGAAAGAAGGGATCAAGTCAAAGGTGTTCAGGAGTAATGTCCTTCACCAGTTTGTACTTTGCATGTGGACTGAGGGACGCCGCCAAAAGCTCCTTAAAGAGGCAACTCAACATGAAGCAGCAGTAGTTATGGGTTGTGAGGCTGCAGTTGAAACAGTGACTGAGGCCCTCAAATCGACTGATTGCCGAGTTATTCGTGGCATGAAGACGGAAGGCATTATGAACGTAATGCCAGAGTTTCGGTTACCTGGAAATATATTTCTTAAGTGTATGGGTATAACTCGGGTGCTTCGTTAGCGAACTGAAATCAGGTTCGGGTATGTGGCGACAGCCGATATTTGAACCTATGAAAAGAATACAACGGATAACAATGCCATCGATCCGACCAGGCATAAACTGCCTGAGTCAAAAATTGTGTTTACAGGTTATTAGCTCATAGCTGAATGAGCCAATTAAAATATGAGACTTTTAACGAAGCGCTTCAGGGGATCGCGCGAAACTACCGCGCTCCCCTTGAGCTTTGGCGTTGCTTCTGACAGTTACTTTCGTAAATCCGCGATAGTTGCAGTTCGGCATACCTGTCATTAAGTCGGTGAAGACATGATCAAAGACAGCCTCAAATCAACGATAGTGGCGTGTGGAGGCGGTCCCTCTAACACTATCTTTTTCGGTAGTGTTTTATCTTTCTTTTAGATAGTGGCTTTTTAACCGTGGACAGTCGCATAATGTGTCTCCGACAGTTCCTGAAAATCAACTTTTCCCCAATTCTTCCAGCGCAATGACATCTTGTATCCCTTGGCAGCTTTACCGTCTTTTCGTAATCCTCCTGGAGAGTAAAAATCAATGAATCCGAGTTTCTGTAATTGTCCCATACCGCGTTGAGATATCCCCCCTCCGGACTAACTGTCGACGTACATCATTCTTTTACGCCTTTTATATCCCTTTATTCCTTGCCCTGAAAATAAAAATGTGCCATCAAAAGATGCATCCCCAAGTTGCGGCTAATATGCTATCATTCACTTCATAGGCAGAAATTATTTGCTGGTATAAAAATACATTACTTGGGAGAAAAGAAAAAGGCTCGATGCGAAATCCCACAAGGTGTACATGAAAGTGAAATATCTCTTATTTGTTCTAATAGTATGCCTAGTCGGTTGTAAAGATCTCATTCGGGATACACATGACTACCCCGATGATCTCGAACCAAGGCTGCAACAAATCCAGGCATGGGCGGCATCGGAATGGATGAAAGTGGAGGCGGGTACCCTCAAAGACAGCGAGTACTGGAAGAGCTTTTATATGAAGTCCATTGAATTAAGACCGGATCTGGACAGCCATCTGTATTTTGCGAAGGAAATGATCAAGATCTCCAGAATTTTTGAAGAGGGCACGATCACGAGAGAACAGTTCGAAGACCGGTGCCATGAGTTGTCGACCCTTTTAAATGAGGAGCAGAGAAGACGTGCTGCCGCTCTCCCCCGGTTAGACATTCCGGAAAACTATGAAGCGGCGCTGTTCACTGTGTATCGCGGGAGCTTGTTCCTCGATTATATGTACAACCTTCAGAAAAACTTGAGCGAGCTAGGTCCCCAGTTTTCGTCTGATCAGTGTGTTCTTTTTGAAGATGGCATCAAATGCACATCGAAGAGACCGCCCTTTTGAAATTCGCTTTTAAATTACTGGCCTCAGAACCGGTACGGGCAACTATTCTAAGATCGCGGCATTTACACAGCGGGGGAAGCAGGGGATTATCCCCAATTATTAATCTTGTCGATCCTGGGGAGGGGATCATGGAAAGGTCCTTATATAGCACCTTTTTTTTATATTCCCGTTTGGTCAGGCGGCAGCGACTATCAATCTCGATATTTCGGGATAAATTGTCACACCAACGGGTCAGGAGGCAATGAGGATCGACAATCTTTTAGCGACTGTTGTCGGCGCAGATCCATCTCGCTGAAGACCTTTTCTCTCATTTTTTCTTCATTGTGCCTCCATTTTTGAGTATATCCTCATGGGGTTTACATTTCCCTTCGAACATTATATATTTCTACTAGACATTCTCATGAAGAAGAGGAGGTGTTCTTCTGATGAAGTCATTGGGAGCCATATTTGGATTAATTATCATTTTTCTTATCTTTGCGAGCTGCGCGAAGAACCAAACAGAGAGTCTATGGGAGAGACACTGTGCTGCCTGTCACGACGGGAAAACAGTGCTCAATGAGAGAGTTGTTATGAGCAAAGAAGAATTAATCTCGAAGTTTAAGGATAAGGCACTGACCGACTTCATGGACGCCTGTGTAGGGTCCTCGTCGTGTATGAATATTTTGAAGCACCAGGAGAAATTATTGAGGGACGTGGGAAAGGAAATGGGAATCGGGTATGCCAGGGGAAGTGACTTTAATAAATGACCTGCCTTGACGCTCCCTGCGGAGGGATTATCATACCGCCGCAGGGATTATCTATACCACAATTAAGCCGCTTCGCAACAAATGCGTCTCATTTTCTTCTTTCCTCTTCCTGAGACGGACATGACCACGTCGACCTTGTTTCCGCAGTAACGGCAAACCTGGGCCAAACCTTTGGTCTGGGCCCGTGCGGCGACGTTCGTCTTTGACTTTGCTTTCTCCGCCATTGTAATGATGCCTCCTTTCTTTTTTATTGTTTCTGAAAAAACATAACTTTCCCGTTATTGTCCATAGGACGCACAATTTCCCTGTTCGATTCTCCTCTGACTGGAATTGATATGCCAGTGCAGGCGGATGCCTACGACTGAGGAAATTCACAAAACTAATTAATATACTCCAGGGAGGGAATTCTTGTCAAGAAATTTTGTGGCTTCGGCACTTAATCATCAGCCCACACTATTCATAAACTATCTGTGAGCAAGGGGAGGGATATATTTTTCTATCTCATTCTCGCTGCGCTCCGATTATTAATAACAAATGGGGAATATCGCATTGATTTAAAATCAGAACGAGCAGAAAGTATAAATTTATGAGGCGGGGACCAGCACTCTGCCCAGAAGCTCGTCCATGAGATTTTTCACCGTCGTGAGCCTGTTCACTCTGTACGCGTTCGTGCCGACGGTGAAGAGCGGTTCTTCCTTGTCGGGGTTGTATCCCGCAGAGCTCAGCAGGCCATTGCATATGCAAAAGCATTCTTCGTTGCTCTCTTTGGCGGGACAGCGGGTAAACTTGCCTTCAGCGTCTTTAAGAAGCACATACCCCTTGTCGCATTTCGGCGGTCTCAGTCTCCTGATCGCCGAGACGTACATGGGAGAGTCCTTCAGTACCCTGAACGGCAACCCGCAGGGCGAGGCCGGTTTGCGGGCGACCACGATGTCTTCTTTCTTCGATTTCAATACTGCCTGTTTATAAGCCATTGAAGCGCTGCTTTCTTCGGTCGCGAGAAAACGAGTGCCCATCTGGACTGCGTCGGCGCCCATACTGAGGAATTTAAGTATATCCGCATGAGTATAAATCCCCCCCGCAACGATGACGGGGAAATCGCCGCATCTCATCGCGCTTTCCTTGACAGGTGGCAGAAGGTTCTCGAGCTTGTTCGATTCAAGATCGATCTGATCCATTTTGAACCCGAGATGACCTCCCGCCAGCGGTCCCTCCAGCACAACGGCATCGGGCCTGTACCCCAGCCGTTCCCATTTCTTACATATCAGATCGAGCGCCCTTGCGGATGAAACTATGGGGATCAGAGCAGTATCTTTTGGCGGCTGGATCGCGGGGAGGCCCAACGGCAATCCCGCCCCTGAGATGATGAAATCGGCCCCCGCGTCTATGGCCCCCCTGACGGAGCTTTCGTAATCCCTGACGAGCGCCACCATGATATTGATCCCGGTGAATCCGCCTGAGGACTTCGCGAGGGAGACTTCCTCGTAGGACGCTTCATACGTGTTGACCTTCTTTCCGGTGCGCTTCGAGACAAGCCTGTCCAGACAGGCGCTGGATATGATACCGACTCCTCCTTCTCTGGCTACGGCACTCGCAAGCGGAGCGAGCGAGACCCCGACACCCATCCCCCCCTGAATGATCGGAACATCTATTTTTTTCCCCTTGATGGTAAGATGAGGTA
>JBECKU010000301.1:0-17964 GCA_040235385.1 Candidatus Sulfobium sp.
GTGAATCCCCAAACTGAGCTTTCAGATCCATTATCTGTTGAAACGTAATCCAAAAGCGGTCAGCTGCTCTTCCCTATCCGCCAATATAAGTTTATAAAAAAAACGGGGAGTAGTAAAGAAGAAAGTAACGCCTGCGATAATCCCTTTTTTCCGAGTTTCACCGCCATGTGGTAAACTGTTCTCAGTTCTTAAATGAGGAGTCGGCCAATGGAAAATGAAAGAATATGTGCCTGCGGTTCGGTGGCGGATTGGAAGGAAATAGGAAGCACGTGGATATGTGTTGCATGCAGGGACAGGGATGTCAGAAAGAATATTGCTGAGCTTAAAGAAGCATTGGCCCGGATGAAACGGGCGGAGGGCGCCTTGCGCATGTTTGACGTCGGTACCGCGTCAATCCCGGGATTGCTGAGCAGGCTAACGGACGAAATAGACAAAATTGAAGTAAGACAGTCACGCTAAGGGCGGACCCGGACGCCCTTTGTCGAGCTGCCGGTGACGCTTCTGAAGAAAATTTTCAGCTCTGCAGGCTACTGTAACAGTCTGCTGATCTTTTCTTTTATTTCCTTGTCGGTCCAGTCGTATTCACCGTAAAACTTCTCCGTGATTACCCCGTTTCTGTCTATCAAAAAAGTGGTAGGAAGGGAGAAGACCTTGAATAGCCTCGCCGCCTTGCGATCTTCATCCACAACAATCGTATAATCGAATCCTTTTTTCCTGACATATTTCTTCGCTACTTCCGGAGAACGGTCAGTCGATACGGCGATAATCTCAAGACCATCGGACTTCATTTCACGGTAGAGCTCATTTAAAGAAGGCATCTCAGCGATGCAGGAAGGGCACCACGTAGCCCAGAAGTTCAGGATCACAACTTTTCCGTTGAAAGAAGAGAGGGAAATTTTTTCTCCATTGAGATTGTTCAGTGTAAAGTCCGGAGCCTTATTTCCGTCCAGTTTATCGATCTCAGATGGGGAGACAGGTTTTTCATCTGTGCCCGCGGGAGAATTTGTCCCCATGCCGGTCAGCAGAAAGAAGCAGACGATCAGGAAGATCCATCTCGCTCTTTGCATAAAAAGAGCCTCACTTTTCATGATTTATTGTACTGACAAATAATCGAATACGCAAGCTGAGGGCAGTCTTTATACCGGTCCAGTCGGTGGCGGAAAAATCTTACCGGGATTTAGAATATTTCTGGGATCGAATATCTTTTTGATCTGTCTCATTATCTCCATCTCCTCCGGTGGTATCTCCATTGAGATGTAATCGGATTTCGTCAGACCTATGCCGTGCTCTCCCGATATCGTGCCTCCGAGCCCGAGAACAGCTTCGAATATCTTTTTCACAAGCTCGCGGGCCATCTCATACTGCGCCTTGTCATTTCGGTCTACCATCAGATTTACGTGAATATTGCCGTCTCCGGCATGTCCGAAATTTACTATTTTGATTCCGAACTCTTCCGAGAGCCGCTTCAATGTTTTTAATATTTCCGTAATCTTCTTTCTGGGGACGACAATATCTTCGTTTATTTTCGTCGGCATCAGATGAAAAAGCGCGGGAGAAACCGCTCGCCTCGCCTCCCAGATTTTTTCCCTTGCTCTCTCGCCTTCCGCCATGATCACCTCTCCTCCATGCTCCGCACATATCCGGGATATGATGTCACCTTCCTTAGTAATGAGAGAAGCATATCCGTCCAGTTCTATCAGCAGCAGGGCAGCCGCACCCTTTGGAAGACCTATCCCTTTATAACTTTCTACCGCTGTTATCGCCTCCCCATCGAGAAATTCGAGGGTCCTCGGGATGAGACCTTTTGAGATTATCGACTGGACTGTTTTCCCTGCCTGATCGAGGTCCCCGAACGAAGCGAGGAGGGCAACCACTTCCTCGGGCTCGGGCAAAACCTTCAGTCTTATCTTCGTGATTACAGCTAGAGTCCCTTCGGACCCGACGAGGAGTCTCGTTAGGTCATAGCCTACTACTCCTTTTGCCGTCCTCACCCCGGTGGTGATGATGTTTCCGTTGGGAAGAACGGCCTCCAGCCCCATCACATAATCTCTTGTAACCCCATACTTGATGGCCCTGGGGCCGCCTGCATTTTCAGCGACATTGCCTCCGATCGTGCAAAAGTTCAAACTGGCCGGATCCGGCGGGTAAAATAGTCCGTGTCTGTGCAATTCCTTCTGAAGTCTGCCGTTAATGACACCCGGCTCGACAAGCACATTCATATCTTCATTGTCAATCTCGAGGATCTTGTTCATCCGCTCCACACTAAGAACAATTGCTCTCTGCAAAGGTACCGCACCTCCGGTCATGCCCGTTCCCGCTCCCCTTGGAATGACCGGGACTCCATTTGTATAAGCAAACTTCATCACTGTAACCACGTCCTGTACACCCTGGGGCCAGACAACGGCAGACGGAGGAGCATCGAGGCCCGACGCGTCAAAGCCGTAAGAGAAAAGGTCCTCCGGCTCGGTGGATATCCTGCCGGGTAAAAGTTCCGAGAGTTTATTCATTTTTTATATTTGCCCAGACCTTTCGTGCAAAGTCTCAAAACGCACAAATAAAATATTGCCTTAGACATTAGTATTATTATTCCTTTTTGTGCCTTTGTCTACGACCCGGAGAGTGGCTTTGCACAAATTTTGGATTTTATCCGATGGATCAAGTCAGGACTTCTTTGGGCATTCGAATAACCATTACTGAACGAGAAGGTGTGTCTTCAGGCGCTTCATCACGGTTTTAGACCTCGGCGAGTTGCATGGAAATGACTTTTGAAACGCCCGCTTCCTCCATCGTAATCCCGTAGAGGTTTTGAGCCACACTCATGGTCGTCCTGTTATGAGTCACGACAACAAACTGGGTATTTGTCGAGATTTCATTGAGCATTCTCGAAAATCTCTCGGTATTCGATTCATCCAATGGAGCGTCAGCTTCATCGAGGATACAAAGCGGCGTCGGCTTTATCAGAAAACTGGCAAACTGTATGGCGAGAGCGGTCAGAGCCTTCTCACCTCCTGATAAGAGATGAATATTCTGGAGCTTTTTCCCCGGCGGCTGCACATTAATATCAATTCCAGATTCCAGTATGTTATGTTCGTCGGTCAGAACGAGTTCCGCCCTTCCTCCCCCGAAGAGTGTCACAAAAACCTCGCCGAACTTATGATTGAGCGTCTCAAAGGCCTCTCTCAGTTTTTTCCGCGTCGTGCTGTTGATTTTCGAGATGGCCTCCTCCAGTTCCGCGATCGATTTAGTAAGGTCCTCCTGCTGACCCGAAAGGAATTCGTATCGTGTCTTAAGCTCCTCGTATTCTTCAATCGTGCCAAGGTTCACCTGGCCCATCTCGCGCACTTTGTTTCTGAGTTCGGAGAGCCTCTCCTCTTCCTCATGCGTAACATCGAGCAGCTCGACGTTTTGGATTTCGATGCCGTAATTATTTCTCACATTGAGACTCAAATTTTCGAGCTTCATCTTATTTTCCGTCCTGAGGACATCGAGTTCCGAAATCCTCGACGTCAACGTCGAGCTCTTTTGACGCAATGACCTGAGGCCCTGCTCAACGGTGATCAGGTCTTCATTCTCTTTCTCTATCTCTTCCCTTATCCGGGAGATCTCAACCCGGATCTTATCTGTTTCCGCGACAAGCCCCCGCAGCATCTCGTCTTTTTCCCTGATCTCCGATTCGCGGCCGGAAATCCGCAAAAGCACTCTTTCCTGTTCTAAGCCCAGTTCCTCCTTTTTCTTGTCAAGACCGTCGATGACTTTAAGAGACGAATCCATCTCGTTCCTGATCGCTTCAAGCTTTTCCCGGTTTGAAGCGGACAACAACCTCAATTCGGTAACCTCCGCCCGGAATTCCTCGATCTCGGACCTCTTCTGCTGAATACCCTGCTGTAGTTCGGTAGTTTCTTCTTCCATATTTCTTTTCTTCGACTCTGCGGCAAGGACTTTCTCTTCGGCTGCAGCGATTACCGACTTCAATGACTCCTTCTCCCTCGCAATCTCCTCGATCTCCAGACTCAGATAAGAGAGTTTTCTGCTCATTCTTTCCTTTTCTTCGGCGGCATTGCGGATGGTTACTCTGGATATTGAAATTTCCTTCTCAAGTTCGTTGAGGGAAGCATCGACAGCCTTTAAGCCCTCTTCTTTTTCGAGGATCGTTCTCTGCAAATTCTCCCTTTCTTCCTGCAGGTGATCTATGAATATTTTTTTTGCCCCGATCATCTCCTCCAACTCTCTTATTTCGCGCTTCCTCCGAAAAACACCCTTCCCTCCTCCGACGATCACGGCACCGGAAGGTTCAACTACTTCCCCCTCAGGGGTTACAAAAGGAAAATTTATCCCCGATTCTCTCAGTTCAAAAGCGGTCCCGAGATCCTTAACTATGTAAACATTCCCGAGCAGATTACGGGCTATACCTTCAAATCCTTCTTTAACCCGGACATGGTCAAGAACACCGGCCACAATGCCCTCCGGGACACCTCCAGGAAACAGTATGAGCGGAGAAGTGACCGCAATAAACGCGGACTTTCCGAAGTCCTGTCCCCTGATCGAGAATACCGTTCTTTCTATATCTTCCCTGGCTTCGAGTATAAAGAGATCGGCTTTTTCAGCGAGAATGTTTTCCAATGCCTTTTCATATTCTGCGTCCACGTCGAAGACTTCTGAAATCATCGCAACCAGCCTCACATCAGGATTAGACGCTATTAATTCACGTGTCGGGCTCTCAAAAACTATTTCTTTCAGCGAATCCAGCCGCGAGATATACGAGGCGAGATCCTCCCTCGAACCGGAAAGCCGGTTCTGGAGGTCCGACATCCCCTCCCTGGCCCCGGAAAGCTCCCCCAGATCGACTTCCCGTTTTTCATTGAGGAGAAGGACTTCATTCCCTATACCATGGATCGATGCCTCCATCCCGCTTATGGACGATTCTATATCGGCCAACGCGCTTCTCGTATCTTCAGCCTCCCGATGTGCTGTGTCTTCTCTCCTGGCGAATGATTCGCATGACGACTGTGCCCTGCCGAGTTCATTCCGCAGAGCGCTGATTTCCTCGGATATTCTGAAAATTTCCCGCCTTTCGTCTTCCACCCGGTCCTGCTGATCGGCAAGTTCCTCCTCTTTAGCGCGGTAGTCGTCAATTTTCTGCCTGAGCACTTCAGCATGGGATTCCAAATCCCCGGATATCCTTTCACTGCTGACGGACAGTTCTTCGTGCTTCACGGAAAGTTCGGTGCTCCTCTGGATGACTTCTTCCTGCTGGGCCAGAAGCCTTGCATGGTGCTCCTTGAGGTTGTCGATATCATTTCTTGCTACCGCGATGGCCCTCTCGATCTCGGCGACGTTCTTTTCTGATTCACGGTATCCTGCCTCTATCTGCTCGAGGCCCTTTTCCTTCCCGATCAGGTCGAGTCTTCTCTTTTCCGTCCTGCTCTCCATGCCGGAAATCTCGGCGGATAATGCTGTCTCGTTTTCCCGGAGAGAACTATACTCACCTATAATCTCCTCAAGGGCTTTTGCAATTTTCTCATATTCATTTCTCGCTATTTTCAACTCTATTGCATGCATCTCGGACGAAAGTTTCTTATATCTCTCAGCCTTCCTTGCAAGCCTGTCGAGGACATTGATCTGCTTCCGGACCTCTGAGATTATATCGCTTATCCTGAGAAGGTTGGTTCGAGCCGACTCAAGTTTAGAGAGGGCTTCCGCCCTCCGCACTTTATACTTCATCACCCCGGCAACTTCTTCTATAATAAATCTTCTTTCGTAAGGCTTGGAATTGAGGATTTCACCGATTCGTCCCTGCTCGAGGATGGAATAACTTCTGAAGTCAAGCCCGGTATCGAGGAAAATATCCTTGATGTCTTTCAGCCTGCATGAGTTCTTATTGATCATATACTCGCTCTCTCCGGATCTGTAAAGCCTCCGGGAGACCATGACGTTATCGCTTTGACCCTGGCCATTTCCTCCGCCCGAACCATTAAGGCCGGATATTATCATGGTTACTTCGGCCATGCCTTTAGGTTTCTTGAGCGAAGATCCGTTGAATATGACTTCCTCCATCTTCTCCCCCCGGAGGCTCTTGGCACTCTGCTCCCCGAGCACCCATCTGAAGGCATCAACGATATTGCTCTTTCCACAGCCGTTCGGCCCGACGATGCAGGTGATTCCCGGATGGAGATTAAACGTAATCTTATCCGCAAACGATTTGAATCCTATTAGTTCGAGTTTTTCGATCCGCATATTAAGAGAGATGTGCCTGCATTTCCCGGCATCCTAGTATACCCTATCTCAAAATTTACTGACAAGCGATTTCGAGTGCCTCGAGCAAAAAAAATTCAGGGCTTTCGTGATATATTTATTCTTTATTAACAGGGACTTATAGACCGAGGAAAAACCCGGCGATGAATGTCCGACAACAGCTGGATTTGGTGGGATAATTTACACGCTCTTCGCCTTTATAGTTTATGGGTTTCCAGCCCTGGGCCGGCGAATTGGTTATTTTTTCTTCTCAGTTCTGCAAGGAACTTTCGGATTGGGGTTGGCTCAGGTGGGTACACCAATCTTGGGGAATACAACTGCCTGAAGAAAAATCCAGATAACGACCAGCCCAATACCGGCAAGCAGTCCGCTCATTATGACTTTTCCTTTTTTTCTTTCCCGGCTTTTCCTTTGAGCTGCTTGACGTTCTCGTAATCAATGAATTCGATCACGGCCATCGGTGCCGAATCCTTAAGCCGGTTCCTCGTCTGCACAATTCTCAGATAACCGCCGTTCCTTCCGGCAAACCTTGGAGCGATCTCGCTGAAAAGCTTTGAGGCCACGGACCTGTCGGTCAAATAGGACAGCACCTGCCTTTTGGAATGAAGGTCGCCCTTAATCCCGAAGGTGACCATTTTTTCGGCAATCCTCCTGGTCTCTTTCGCCTTTGCCACCGTAGTTTCTATCCTTTGATTTTCCAGGAGGGATGTGACCAGTCCCCGCAAAAGGGCCTTTCTTTGATTCGCCGGCCTTCCGAATAGTCTTCCATCGACTTTATGACGCATTTTCTTTTACACCTCCGCTTTGAAGGGCTTTTTCCTCGTTCAGATTATCCATATCCAGTTTCATCCCGAGGTGAAGCCCCATCTTTCCCAAGATCTCCTTGATTTCGTTAAGCGATTTTCTGCCGAAGTTCTTGGTCTTCAGCATTTCAGGTTCCGTCTTCTGCACGAGTTCAGCGATCGTCCTGATATTGGCGTTTTTCAGGCAATTGTAAGATCTGACGGAGAGTTCCAGTTCATCCACATTCTTGAACAGATTGTCGTTTAACGAGGAAGGCTCAGCTTCGGACGAATGCGCTAATACCGGCTCCACCGAAGGGCGAACTTCTTCCCTTTCTTCTTCTTCGAATATAAATAGTGACATATGTTCCATGATGATCGAGGCTGCATTGGAAATCGCCCTCTCCGGAGTAATACTCCCGTCCGTCCATATTTCCATCAGAATTTTGTCGTAATCCGTTTCTCTTCCGACACGCGCCTTTTCGACCCAGAAATTGACCTTTTTAAGAGGAGTAAAAACTGCATCGACGGCGATCATGCCCACGGGAAGGTCTTCTTTATTAAGCTCGGAAGGAACATATCCCTTTCCCTGTCTGATATAGACTTCGGCATCGAAAACCGCTCCTTTATCCAGGGTCGCAATAACCAGCTCAGGGTTTAATATCTCTATTGTCGAGTCCACCTGGAGATCGGCTCCGGTAACCTGGCCGGGGCCTTTCACTTTAAAAGAACCGACCTTCCCTTCCTCGCCGTAAAATTTAAACCGCAGCTTCTTAAGGTTAAGGATTATATTAATAACATCCTCTTTAATTCCTGTGATAGTGGAGAATTCATGAAGAGCTCCTGAAATCTTCACAGCGGTAATCGCAGCTCCTTCGAGTGAAGACAGCAATACCCTCCTCAGCGAATTCCCTACGGTCGTCCCAAAACCACGCTCAAGCGGCTCAGCTATAAGCTTCCCGTAAGTGCTGCTCAGTGTCTCTTCATCAAACCTGATTTTATCAGGTAGTTGAAAGCCTTTTTTTCTCAGATTCATAAGGCCTCCCATATGCCTCAAATTTATATTTCTGTAAAATAATGAACAGTCAAGGAAGAATGTTCAAGCCCTTAACTCTGATAATGTCCGATTAAGAATCTACTTGGAATAAAGCTCAACAATAAGCTGCTCCTGAGCAACAAGCTGAATTTCTTCCCTTGCCGGTATTTGTAAAACTTTTCCCTTCAGATTCTGGGCATCAACCTCCAGCCAGGAAGGGATTCCCCTTTGCTCTGCCCCGGCAAGACTGTCTTTTATGAAATCGATCTCCCGGCTGGTCTCCTTTACTTCAACCACGTCTCCTGTCTTTACGTTAAAGGAAGGGATATTTGTTTCCCTTCCGTTGACCAGGAAGTGCCCGTGTCTGACAAGCTGCCTTGCGCTGTTTCTGTTCGAAGCGAAACCCATCCTGTGGACGATATTGTCCAGGCGTGTCTCGAGGAGCTGCAGAAGGACCTCACCCGTGACCCCTTTTTTTCTGGCAGCCTTAGCGAAATATTTCCTGAACTGCTTTTCGAGGACCCCGTAGGTGTTCCGCACTTTCTGTTTTTCTCTCAACTGTATCCCGTAGTCGGACAACTTTCCCCGCCTCTGCCCATGCTGGCCCGGCGGATACTGCCTCCGTTCCACCCCGCACTTTTCCGTAAAACACCTGTCGCCTTTTAGAAAAAGTTTTTCGGTCTCCCTTCGACATAATCTGCATTGCGGTCCGGTATATCTCGCCAATTTATACCCTCCTCCTTTTAGGCGGTCTGCACCCGTTATGCGGAACGGGGGTCACATCTTTAATTAAATTTATGTCAAGGCCCGCAGCCTGCAAAGCCCTTATGGCAGACTCGCGTCCGGCTCCGGGACCCTTCACATACACATCCACCTGTTTCATCCCGAAATCGATGGCCTTTTTTGCGGCCGCTTCGGCTGCTATCTGGGCCGCATATGGCGTGCCTTTTCTTGAACCCTTAAAACCCAGATTTCCGGCGCTCGACCAAGTAACAACACCTCCCGCCGGATCAGTTATCGTTACAATTGTATTATTAAAAGTTGCCTGAATATAGGCGGCACCGCTGCTGATATTCTTCTTTTCTCTCCTGACCCCTTTTCTTCTCTGAGCCATTTGCCTACGCCTCCTTCTTCTTGCCGACTACAGCTTTTCTGGGACCTTTTCTCGTGCGGGCGTTCGTCTTCGTCCTTTGTCCCCTCAGGGGCAGGCCGCTTCTGTGTCTTCCTCCCCGATAGCTTCCAATGTCGATAAGCCTTTTCACGCTCATCGATATATCTCTTCTCAGATCGCCTTCCACCCTGTAATCCCTCTCGATAACGGACCTTATCTTCACTGCGTCTTCGTCTGAAAGGTCTTTCACTCTCACATCGGGATTGACATTCACTTCGTTCAGTATCTTTCTGGAAAGCGATCTTCCGACCCCGAATATCCGGGTAAGTCCTATCTCGATGCGTTCATTTTTTGGTAAATCAACTCCGGCGATCCTAGCCAACGGAACCTCCTTTTATTTTAGCCCTGCCTCTGTTTGTGCTTCGGGTTTTCGCAAATAACGCGAACGATACCTTTTCTTTTGATTACCCTGCATTTGGCACATATAGGTTTTACTGACGAACTAACCTTCATAATAGCTCCTTATCCTGCTCGCAATTCTTTTCATTTAAATCTGTATGTGATTCTTCCTTTAGTCAGATCGTAAGGTGAAAGCTCGACCGTTACCTTGTCGCCGGGTAATATCTTAATGAAATGCATCCGCATTTTCCCGGAGACGTAGGCCATGATAATCTGCCCGTTCTCCAGCTCAACCTTGAACGTGGCATTAGGCAGCGTCTCGACCACTGTCCCCTGAACCTCAATATTGTCTTCTTTTGCCATAAATGAAAATATTAAACTTTTTAACTACATTTAGTCAAGATTTCAGGCTCTCCCGAAGTAATCAGCACTGTATGTTCGAAGTGCGCAGACTTCTTTCCATCGGTTGTAACGGCTGTCCAGCCGTCATCCAGGATTCTGACCTCGTGAGTTCCGACATTTACCATGGGTTCGATCGCCAGAGTCATTCCCTGCCTCAGCCTGGGCCCGCGGCCCTGGATCCCGTAATTGGGAACCTGTGGCTCCTCATGCAATTCCCTGCCGATACCGTGGCCCACGAACAATTTAACAACGGAAAAGCCGTTATCTTCCACCTGGCGCTGAATCGCGCTGGAAATATCATAGAGTCGATTGCCCTCGACTGCCTGCTCGATTCCCTTATATAGAGCCTCTTCCGTCACCTTCAGCAGATTGCCGGTATCACGGTCAATCGTGCCGACAGGAAGAGTGACGGCTCCATCGCCAAAAAAACCGTCCAGAAATACTCCGAGATCGACGCTTATGATGTCGCCTTCCTTCAGCCTTCGTGATGAGGGGATGCCGTGGACGACCTGTTCATTAACCGACGTGCAGATGCTGGAAGGATATCCCCTGTATCCCTTGAAGGCGGGCCTTCCGCCCAGAGCCCTTATACGCCGGTCTGCAAACTGTTCGATTTCTTTCGTTGAAATACCCACTTTCACCAAATCTTTCAATGACGCCAAAATTTCACCCACAATCCGTCCGGCTCTCGCCATTTTTTTGATCTCCTCGGGAGATTTCAAGAAGATCATTCACTTCTCAACTTATGGTTTTCCGGATATATATGGTACGTACAACTTACTGTGCTGATGCGATCCGTTACCGGCCCCCCGATCCTCTCCGTCCGGCCATCAGAAACATTCCTTCGGGAAAAAACCATTGGTCATCCTCTTCGTCCCTTCAATCTGCCCTTTTTCAGAAAGCCTTCGTATGAGCGCGTAACCAGATGTGATTCGATCTGGGAGACAGTATCAAGAGCAACGCCGACCGCTATGAGGAGCGAGGTACCGCCAAAGTAGAAAGGCACTCCGAATTTCGTTATCAGTATTTCGGGAATGACACAGACGATAGCAAGGTAAATGCCACCGACAAAGGTAAGCCTGGAAAGTACCCTGTAGAGGTATTCCGAGGTTTTCTGTCCGGGGCGAATGCCCGGGATATAGCCGCCATATTTCTTCAGGTTATCCGCAATGTCAACCGGGTTGAAAACTATGGCCGTATAAAAATATGCGAAGAAAAAGATCATGCTCACATATAAAATCGTGTACATCACCGTACCCGGGGAAAGCTGCTTGGCGATTCCCTGAACCCACGGTATTGAGATAAATCCTGCAACCGTAGCGGGGAACATGATGATAGACGAGGCAAAAATCGGCGGAATCACCCCCGCAGTATTGATCTTCAACGGCAGGTGTGTCGACTGTCCTCCATATACCTTCCTGCCCACTACCCTCTTGGCGTACTGAACGGGGATCTTTCTCTGGCCCCTCTCCATAAGAATAATCGCAGCTATCACCGCAACCATCATCACCACCAGGAATAAAACGAAAAATATCGAGAGTTCCCCCGCCTGGATCAGCCTGAAAGTACTCACGATAGCCGCCGGGAAACGGGCTACAATACCCGCAAAAATGATGAGAGAAATACCGTTTCCGATGCCCCTTTCAGTTATCTGTTCTCCCAGCCACATAATGAAGGCCGTTCCCGATGTCAGGGTTATCATGGTAATAAGCCTGAACGCCCATCCAGGGTTCTGAACAAACGCTCCCTGGGACATGCTCTCGAGTCCGGCAGCGATTCCGAAAGATTGAATGGCGCTGATAAGAACCGTACCGTATCTTGTATATTTTGTGATCTTCTTGCGTCCGGCCTCCCCTTCTTTCGCCAGTTTACCGATGGAGGGGATTACGACGGTGAGAAGCTGCATTATGATGGACGCGCTGATGTAAGGCATGATCCCCAACGCGAATATGGTCACCCTGGACAGGGCCCCTCCCGAAAACATATCGAAAAAACCCATTAACGCGCCGCCCTGCTGGGTAAGGAATTTGCTGAGTTCCTCTCCGTTGATCCCCGGGGTGGGTATATGACAGCCTATCCGGTAAACAGTCAGCAGAGCGAGTGTAAATAAGATCCTGTTTTTTAATTCATCTATCTTGAAGATATTTTGGAAGGTTGAAAGAAGAGCCAATTTATATTACCTCGGTCTTTCCACCCGCAGCCGCGATTTTTTCGGCGGCCGAGCCACTGAAAGCCGTGGCCTTGACGGTAACAGGCCTTTCTATATTCCCCTGTCCCAGAATTTTCAAACCATCTTTCAGGTCTTTAACGATCCCTTTCTCTTTGAGGATCTCGGGAGTAATCAGATCCACTCCCTCCAGACTGTTGATTTTTTCGAGATTGATGACCGCATACTCGATGCCGAAACGGTTCTTAAACCCTCTTTTCGGCAGTCTTCTCTGCAGGGGCATCTGCCCTCCTTCAAATCCCGGGCCGACACCGCCGCCAGACCGGGATTTCTGCCCCTTGTGTCCCTTGCACGATGTCTTGCCGTGGCCGGAACCAAAGCCCCTTCCGACTCTCTTGCTTTTCTTCCTGCTGCCTCCCGCAGGTGCTATATCTTCAATCTTCATGGGAAGTAAGTCCTCCAGCTATTCTTCTATTTTTTCGACCGCGACAAGGTGAGAAACCTTATGCAGCATGCCCTGGACGGATCCGTTCTCCGGTTTCGTGACCGTGCTTCCGATCTTCCTCAGTCCCAGCGCTCTCAAAACCCTCTGCTGTTTCTCCGGAATACCTATATAACTCCTTTTGAGAACGATCTTCAGCATATTATGCACTGACCTCCTGCGCTTCCTCTTCTCCCCTGCCCCTTACTTTCATCACCGAATCGGGGTCCTTCAAATTTAACAGTCCGTCTATGGTTGCCTGAACAGTATTGAAAGGGTTGTGGTTGCCCAGAGACTTTGCCACGATGTCCTGAATCCCGGCGACTTCAAGGATTGCGCGCACCGCGCCGCCGGCGATAAGACCGGTACCTTTTTGAGCGGGGTTCATTATGACGGTGCCGGCACCGAACTTGCCGATAATCCGATGGGGGATCGTACCGTCTTTCAATGGAAACTTCATAAGCGATTTCTTCGCCTGTTCCACGGCCTTCCTGATCGCCTCGGGGACTTCGGCGGCCTTTCCTTTTCCAACGCCCACGATCCCTTCTCCGTCGCCGACGACGACCAGCGCGCTGAATGAAAACCGGCGTCCCCCCTTTACAACCTTGGCGACTCTATTTATATAAACTACCTTGTCTCTCAGGTTCAGTCCTTCAGGGTCAATCCTTCCCACCTTACCTCCTTGAAAAGTTTTCCGACAGGTTAAAACTCCAATCCATTTTCTCTCGCCCCCTCCGCCAATGCCTTTACCCGTCCGTGATAAAGATATCCGCTGCGGTCGAAGACAATCTTCGTAATGCCCTTTTCGCGGGCCTTCCGGGCGATGAGACCTCCTACTTCCTTTGCGGTCTTGCAGTTGCCTTTGTGCTGGTTCAATTCCTTTACCGGGCTGTCCAGACTCGAAGCGGAAACAACTGTCCGGCCCGCGGCATCATCGATAATCTGGGCAATAATATGATTCAGGCTCCTGTAAACGGAAAGCCGGGGCCTCACTTTCGTCCCGGCCACTTTCTTTCTTATCCTTACATGCCTGCTTTTTCTGCCTTCTTCTTTGCGTTTTGACAATGTTGCCTCCTACTCCATTTATCCTGCGGACCCATGCTCGAGGCCGTCCGATTCTATTTCTTTCCGGTCTTGCCTACCTTGAGCTTCAACCGCTCGCCGGAATATCTGATTCCCTTCCCCTTATATGCGTCAGGGGCCCTCAGGGACTTGAGGTCGACAGCGACCTGTCCGATCTTCTGCTTGCTGATCCCGGAAAGTGTAATCTGGGTCTGTTTCTGGTCCACGGTTGCGCTTATTCCCTCAGGAAGTTCGAACTCAACCGGATGAGAATATCCCAGTGAAAGCATTATCTTGTTGCCCTGAACCTGCGCTCTGTAACCGACCCCGACGATATCGAGAACCCGCTGATAACCGTTAGTTACCCCATGGACCATGTTGTAAATGAGGCTCCGGGTGAGACCGTGCAGGGCCCTGACCCTTTTTATGTCTTCCTTCCTCTCGATGAAAATTTTATTCTCTTTTATCGAGACGGATGTTTCTGCCGGGATGCCCCAGTCCAGTTGACCCTTCGGCCCCTTTATTTTTATCGTATCGCCCAGCAGTTTTACATCAACTCCCGCCGGGATATCTACAGGTTTTTTCCCAATTCTAGACATCCATATTCTCCTTTACCAGATATAGCAGAGCAATTCGCCGCCTACATTTTCGCGACGGCATGTCTTGTCCCCGAGCACACCCTTTGATGTTGAGAGAATAGAAATACCGACCCCGCCCATCACGACCGGGATCGAATCTTTATCCTTGTACACGCGTCTTCCGGGTTTGCTGATCCTCTTGATGCCGGTAATTATAGCTTCATTATCAGGAGTATATTTGAGGGTAATCCGCAGCACACCCTGTTTTTTGTCTTTCAGGATCTTATATGCCCTGATGAACCCTTCTTCTTTCAATATCTTTGCGATTTCGAGCTTCATTCTCGAAGCGGGGATGTCCACCTTCTCGGCTCTTATCATCACCGCGTTTCTTATTCTCGTCAACATATCTGCTATGGGGTCAGTTAACATCCTTCACCTCTACCAGCTTGATTTAGTCACTCCGGGAATCTGTCCCCGGAGAGCCAGTGTTCGGAAGCAAATCCGGCACATTCCGAATTGCCTGAGATAACCCCTAGGCCTTCCGCATATCTTACACCTGTTATAGGCCCTTACTTCGAATTTGGGCGGCCTTTTGGATTTCTCTATCATGCTCGTTTTTGCCATTCTAATACCTCTCTAGTTTCTAAAGGGGATGCCGAGATGACGCAAAAGCGCCTTACTTTCCGCATCGGTCGGCGCGGACGTACATATTACAATATCGAGTCCGTGGACCATTTCCACTTTGTCATAGTCTATTTCGGGAAAGATAAACTGTTCCCGAATTCCCAGGGAATAATTTCCCCGCCCGTCGAAAGACTTGCCGGAAATGCCTCTGAAATCCCTTATCCCCGGCAGGGCGATGCTTATCAGCCTGTCGAGAAATTCATACATGGAATTTCCCCTCAACGTGACTTTACAGCCGATGGGCATACCCTGACGCAGCTTGAACGTTGCGATGGACTTCTTCGCCTTCGTCACGACCGCCTTCTGGCCGGTAATCATCGCAAGCTCTTTTTGAGCGGCGTCCAGGAGCTTTATATTCTGGATCGCTTCTCCGAGTCCAACGTTCAGCACGATTTTCTCGATTTTCGGAACCTGCATGACGTTGGTGTATGAGAATTCCTTCATCAGTGCCGGCATTATTTCATTTTTGTATCGTTCTTTAAGCCGTGGAGTCATTCTAATCAATGACCTCCTTGCATTTTTTGCACGTCCTGTATTTCTTGCCTTCGTCAAGTACCGAGGCCCCTATCTTCGTATGCTTGCCGCATTTGGGACATACAAGCATGACGTTTGATATGTGCACAGGCGCCTCTTTCTCTATGATCCCGCCCTGACTGTAGGTCTTATTGGGTTTCATATGTTTCTTGATAATATTGATCTTCTCGATAAGGACACTGTCTTTTTCCCTGTCGACTTTCAGCACTCTTCCCTTTCTCCCCTTGTACTTCCCTGAAATCACAAGGGCAGTGTCTTCTTTTTTTATCCCTAAGCCCATCTATTCCTCCTACAATACTTCTGGGGCAAGAGAGATGATCTTCATATAGTCCTTCCATCGCAGTTCTCTTGCAACCGGCCCAAAAATTCTTGTTCCTATCGGTTCGCCCTGTGGGTTGATCAAAACAACGGCATTCCGGTCAAATCGTATGTATGAGCCGTCCGGCCGTCGCGCCTCTTTTTTGGTCCGGACCACAACCGCCTTCGTAACGGAACCTTTCTTGATATTGCTGTCGGGCAAAGCTTCCTTTACGCTTACCACGATAATATCACCAAGCCGTGCATATCTCCTGTGTGAGCCGCCGAGCACTTTCACACACTGGACCCGTTTGGCGCCTGAATTGTCCGCAACCTCGAGCATGCTCCTGAGCTGGATCATTTTCCGCCGCTCCTTGCCGGCTTTTTCAGGATTTCAAGAACGGTCCATCTCTTGTCTTTACTCATCGGTCTCGTTTCAATGATTTTTACGTCATCGCCGATCTGACATTCGTTGTTGCCGTCGTGAGCTTTGAACCTGGCCACCTTCTTTACTGTCTTCTTGTATACGGGATGCTGGAACAGACTCGTCACAGCCACCACCACTGTTTTTTCCATCTTATTGCTCACTACTTTGCCGGTATACGTTTTATCGGTCATCTTTTACCTTCCCGCAAAAAAATAATGCTGCAGCTCACTTTTGACTGCTCTTTTGGCCTACCAGAGTAAGGACCCTCGCGATGTCCTTTCTTATAGCACGGATACGCATCGGGTTTTCTATTTCTCCCGTTGCCTGCTGAAACCTGAGATTAAAGAGCTCTTTCCTCAGATCCTGCTCCTTGCTCCGGAGTTCATCGACCGTCAAATCCCTGAGTTCCGAAGCTCTCATATTACATCCTCCTCGCGCCTCACAAACTTTGTAGAAACCGGAAGCTTGTGGGATGCAAGCCGCAGGGCCTCCTTTGCAAGGTCTTCCGTGACACCCGACATTTCATAGATAATTCTCCCGGGCTTCACCACTGCCACCCAGTATTCGGGAGCACCTTTCCCTTTACCCATTCTGGTTTCAGCCGGCTTCTTCGTGATGGGTTTGTCCGGGAAAACCCTGATCCAGACTTTGCAGCCTCTTTTCACGTGCCTGGTAATCGCGATTCGGGCAGCCTCTATCTGACGGCTCGAAAGCCATCCGGGCTCGAGTGCCTTCAGACCGAATTCCCCGAAAGACACCTCGGAGCCCCTGTAGGCCTTCCCGTTCATATTACCTTTCTGCATCTTCCTGAATTTAACTTTCTTCGGCATTAACATAATTCAATAACCTCGATCCTATATGCCCGCCGCCTCAGGCGAACGGACGGCTTCCGGCAGAACATCTCCGGTATATACCAAAACTTTCACACCGATAATCCCGTATGTCGTCCGGGCCTCTGCCAGGCCATAATCTATATCCGCCCTGAAAGTATGCAAAGGCACTCTTCCTTCCCTGTACCATTCGGTCCTTGCGATCTCGGCTCCGGCAAGCCTCCCCGAGCAGGTGATCTTTATCCCCAGCGCTCCGAACCGAAGCGCCGAGGCGACCGCCTTTTTCATGGCCCTCCTGAAGGCCACTCTTTTTTCGAGCTGAAGGGCGATGTTTTCGGCTACGAGCTGGGCATCGATCTCAGGTTTTCTGATTTCCTTGATATCCACCGATGCCTGCTTCCCGCTGATCGTCTCGAGCTCCTTACGGAGTTTTTCGACCTCCGACCCTTTTTTCCCTATGATAATACCCGGTCTCGCGGTATGGATTATTACCCTTATTTTCTGGCCGGCACGCTCTATCTCGATCCTGGAAACCCCTGCATGGAACAGTTTTTCTTTTATCTCTTTTCTGATTGCGATATCCTCAAGCAATTGGTCCGCATATCCTTTTTTGAGAAACCATCTGGAATCCCATGTTCTGGTTATTCCCAATCTGACTCCTACGGGGTGCGTCTTCTGGCCCAAAATATCCTCCTGATTATTTCTCGGTTAATATGACGGTAATGTGACAGGTCTTCTTCTTGATAATATTCGCCCTTCCCATCGCCCTCTGTTCGATCCTCTTCATGACAGATCCCTGATCAACAAATGCCCTGCTTATAACCAACGCTTCGGAATCGACGTTGCTGTCTTTCTGTTCCGCATTCGCCATCGCCGACTTAAGGATTTTCTCTATGTATCTCGCCCCTCTGTACGGCATGAA
>JBECKU010000392.1:0-1957 GCA_040235385.1 Candidatus Sulfobium sp.
TGGACAGATCGTGCTCGCGCTCGGCGGCGGCGGCCAGCACCAGCTTGCCGAGCACCGGATTCGCCATCAGGCGCGTGACGCGCTCCTGCGCCACCCACTGCGCGATGGCGTGGCCGTCCGGGTGCACGCCCGGCAGCACCAGCTTGGCGCCGGCGATCATGCCATCCATGGGCAGGTTGAAGGCGTGCGCGTGGAACATGGGCGGGATCACCAGCAGCACGTCGTCGCCGTGATACGGCCCGAGCGACTGCGCCGACTGACGCGTCAGCGCCCGCAGCACCAGAAAGCGGTTCGAGTACGGGCAGCCCTTGGGCCGGCCGGTGGTGCCGCCGGTGAAGCTGACGCACACGGTGGCGTTCTCGTCCACGTCGTCCGGGAAGGCGTAGCCGGCCGGCGCTCGGGCCAGCTCGGTTTCGTAGTCGAACACGGGCGAGAGCGTCGTCGCCGGCGCCGCGCCGTCGGCGAGCAGCAGGAAGGACCGGATGGTGTTGGCGCCGGCCGCCACCAGTTGCTGCGCCAGCGGCAGCAGTTCCGGGTCCACCGCCAGCACGCGCACCTGCGCCAGGTTGCAGGTGTAGACCAGCGCCTCGACGTCGAGACGGAAATTGAGGCCCAGATAAATCGAGCCCTTGCAGAGGGTCGCGTAGTCGATCTCGAGGTGCCGGTGGGTGTTCCAGCCGAGCACGCCGACGGTTTCGCCGCGCCCGGCGCCGAGGTGGTCCAGCACATGCGCGGCGCGCTGTGTCCGCGCGTAGAACTCGGCGTAGGTATAGGCGAAGCGTCCCTCGCCGCGGGTGCGGGCGACGATCTCGCGCCGCGGAAAACAGAGCGCGGCGCGCTCGACGATGTGCTTGACCAGTAGCGGTTCCATCGGCGTCTCCTTCCTCTTCGTCATGGTTCTCGTGGTGTCGGTCCGGCCGGACGCCCGCTGTTAAAGTGGGCCCGCATCGACCGCGCGCACGCACCTGGCAGCCGTGTGCCAGGCAGGCACCGGGCAGGCACCGCGGCCGGGCGACAGGCAATCTCAACACAGTCCGACGAGGAGCAGAACATGAGCACCATCTGGGTCGACATGCTGGGCGTGCCGTTCCGGCAGACCTACTACCAGGCCGGCGGCCATCGCACGCGCGCCATCGAGTGCGGCGACGGTCCGCCGCTGATCTTCCTGCACGGCACCGGCGGGCATGCCGAGGCCTACATGCGCAATCTCGCCGCGCACGCCGAGCACTTCCATGTCTACGCCATCGACATGCTGGGCCACGGCTACACGGACCGCTACGACGGCGACTACACCATGCAGGTGTGGTCCGATCACCTGCTGGCCTTTCTGGACACCATCGGCGCGGACTCGGCCTGCCTGTCCGGCGAATCGCTGGGCGCAATGGTGTCGGCGTGGACCGCCATCCGCGCGCCCGGGCGCGTCAGTAAGCTGGTGCTCAACACCGGCATCCTGGCGCCGCCCAACGACAAGGGCAAGCAGGAGCTGATCGACGCGCTCGAGCGCTCCAAGAAGGCCGCCGGCAACCTGACCATGGACGCCGTGCGCGCGCGCATGGCCTGGCTGATGGCCGAGCCCGAGAAAACCCTCACCGACGAGGTGGTGGCCATCCGCTACGCCATCTACGCCCAGCCCGGCATGCAGCAGCACATGGGCAAGATCGCCGTGTCCACGCTGGGCCGCGTGGTGGACGACGCCTGGACCGCGCAGTGGATGCGCCCGGACCTGATGCGGGACATCCGGTGCCCGACGCTGGTGCTGTGGACGCGCCACAACCCGGGCCAGCCGGTGGAGCTGGCCGAGTCCGCCATGCGTCACATCCCGGACGCGCGCCTGGTGGTGCTGGAGGAAAGCGCGCACTGGCCGCAGTGGGAGGAGCCGGCGCTGTTCAACCGGCTGCATCTCGATTTCCTGCGCGCCTGAGCCGTGCGGGGGGCCACCGGCGGGAGTATGCGCGGC
>JBECKU010000017.1:0-5170 GCA_040235385.1 Candidatus Sulfobium sp.
GGATTTTTCGGATTTACAGGAACATTTCGATGCCCTTCGCTCTAAGGGTGTTACAGATTTTCGCTCATATTTTGACAACCATCCCGAAGATGTCCATAAGTGCATCAACCTGATCAGGATTATTTCAGTCAATAAAACGACCCTGGAGCTTTATGAAGCGCCAGATAAGGCCATACTTCTGAAGGACCTCTCCAGGGTGTTTACGCCGCGGTCCTTCGATTCGTTTCGAGAGATCATAGTCGCGCTTGCGGAAGGCGCCCGGACTTATGAGTGCGAAGCGGTCAACCGGACACTTACAGGACGGGAGATTGAAGTCCTGCTGAGATGGTCGCTGCTGTCGGGGACCGCTGACCACGGTTCTCGGGGGCTGGTCTCCATCTTCGATATCACAGATCGCAAAGAGGCGGAAGAAAAGCTCCGCCAAAGCGAAGAATTCATCCGGAGCATCCTCGATACGGTGGATGAGGGGTTTATCGTCATCGACCGCGACTTTCGCATAATTACGGCAAATACGGCTTATTGCAGCCAGGTTGGCGAGCCGTGCGGTTCGGTAATCGGCCGGCACTGCTTCGAGATCTCTCATAAAAAGCCCAGGCCCTGTTATGATGAGGGTGAGGAATGCGCTGTCCGGCATGTCTTCGAGACAGGGGAGCCCCATACCGCTTGCCACAAACATCCGGATGCCAGGGGCGCCGTTCTTTATGTCGAGACCAAGGCCTTTCCGATAAAGGACGGAATGGGTACCGTAACATCTGTGATAGAGACGATCAACAACATAACCGAAAAACACCTCCTTGAAGAGGAACAGTTGAAGACCCAGAAGCTCGAGGCCATCGGTACCCTGGCAGGAGGCATAGCACATGACTTCAACAACCTTCTTCAGGGGGTGTTCGGCTATATATCCATGGCCAAGCTGATGCACGATCAAAAGCAGAAAAGTCTTGATATGCTCGAACAGGCGGAACGAGCGCTTCATATGTCCGTAAATCTCACATCTCAACTGCTTACCTTCTCAAAAGGCGGTAAACCCGTCACGAAGAGGATTGCGCTTCGGACTGTCATCGAGAACTCCGTAAAGTTTGCTCTCAGCGGGTCCCGGGTTGATTACAGCATCCAGGTCGACGAAGGTCTCCGGATGGTCGAGGCGGACGAGGGACAGATCGCACAGGTAATCCAGAACCTTATAATGAATGCGGAACAGGCCATGCCCATGGGCGGTACAATAACCATCACGGCCCGGGATGTCGGTCCTCGTCGGAAAGGGCTTCAGCACATACTTCAGCGTGGGAATTATGTCGAAATATCCGTAAAAGACAGCGGGATCGGAATCCCCGAGCAGTACCTGCCGAAGATATTCGATCCCTATTTTACGACAAAGGATAAAGGCAGCGGCCTGGGGCTGGCGACATCCTATTCCATTATAAAAAACCACGGGGGCGTGATCGACGTAAAGTCGAAACTCGGCGAAGGCACTGCATTTTTTGTCTATCTTCCCGCGGTAGATGAAGGGGAGACAAAGTCGGAGATTCTTCCGGCAAATGTGCAGCCTGCGAAGAAGGGCAGGATACTTTTGATGGACGACGAAGATATTGTCAGGAATATTGCCGGAATGATGATCAGATCGCTGGGCCATGAGGTTGATTTGGCGAAAGACGGGGAGGAGGCTATTGCCTGGTATCGCGAATCAATGAAAACGGGCAGGGAGTTCGATATGGTTATTCTGGACCTCACGATCCGTGGGGGCATGGGCGGGGAAGAGACGATAAAGGAACTTCGCGAAATCGATCCCGACATCAAGGCGATTGTTTCCAGCGGATATGCCGATAGTTCTGCCATATCCGAATATAAGACTATAGGCTTCAATGCATGTCTTACAAAGCCTTATGATATCGATTCCCTGAATCGCACGTTGAACGGTCTGCTGGATTAAATACGCGTTTTATGGGGTCATGAACAATAAGGTAACCATAAGCTTGAGACGACTCGCCGCCGGTCAGGTGGTTATCGAAATCCGCGACGAAGCCGGAGAGGTTGCCGAAACAAGGATGTTCGGAAAATTCTCGGAAGCGGCGTATGAAAGACTGCTCTCATTCATCCGGGAGGAGTTCCCGGACATGCCGGTTGTAGAGGCGGACATTTCGGGAAATTAAGCCTCACGCGCCGGGCGGTCGCAGCGGCAGGATTATCCCCGGGGAAGGGACCTCACGATCTCAACCAGATATCTCTTTCTTCCCGCAATATCATCAAAGGGAACAACATCTTCCGTGTAGAACCCATTGATTTCCCATAGGTCTTTTTCGCGAATAAGGAGGATAAATTCGGGATGTTTCTTCAACAGATCTTCCAGCGCTTCCCTGCCTTTTACCGCAGTTACGCACTGTTTGGAATAAAAGACGATGTCTTCACTGTCTTTCCGGAAAAAATATACGGGGTCTTTTTCGAACAGCGACTCTGCCCGGAGAAAAGAATATGACGGCTGCATCTGTCTGTCATATGTCGCGATGTAAAAGTTGGCGATGACGAGAAGAATCATACCTTTTGACAGTGTAAGAGGGAATGCCTTTTTGAAAGATGTCCCCCTCAAAGCCGTCACCAGAGACAGGAAAACCAGAGCGGCTCCGCCGGCCAGGATTACTGCCGGTATATTACGCATGGAGAAAAACAAAACGATCAGTCCCAGCAATTCGGCCCCTGCTATCACGGCGAACATGCCTTTCCAGCTCTTCTGTACGGCGCTCAGATTTCTGAGCGTTTGACCGAACAGGACCGCCAGCGGGGGATAGGCTATGAGAACATAATTATGGAGCTTGTTTACTGAAATACTGAAGAACATCAGGACAAAGAGCACCCAGATGATCAGAAAAAGCTCTTTTCTCTTTTCCCGGACGATTAATTTGCCGTTTCGCCATACATCGGGAACGAAGGGAAGCCATAGATAAAGCGAGCCGGTGATGACAGCTATATAATAGAGGGGATTGAAGGGATGCTGGCGCGCCTTGCCTGTAAATCTGTATACATTGTGGAACAGGAAGAATTCCTGGAAATAACGATAGCCGTGAATTTTGAACATGGCGATATACCATGGGAGGCCGACAAGAAAGAAGATGACCAGCCCTGCCGGATTGAGAAGTTTACGGAGTGTAAATAAGAATCCGCTTCTATACGCAAAATAGCAGAAGACGACCGAGCCCGGGATAAAGACCCCTACAGGCCCTTTCGTGAGGAAAGCAAGGGCTGCGAAGAGGTATCCGGACCAGATATATATGTTGTTTTTTTTCTCAAAAGCATAATAGAAGCTGAAAATAGCCGCGGTCTCAAAAAAAACGAGCAGCATCTCGGGAGCGACCGCCCTTGCCATGACCCAGATGTGGAATGTGCATGCGAAGACGACCGAGGATATGGCAGCCGTCCATCGATCGAACTCCCTGGCACTGAAAAGATATATAAGAGACAAGACACCGAGCGATGAAAGGACGGAGGGAATCCTGGCCGCCCAGGCAGAGACGCCGAAGAGTTTAAATGAAAGCGCGATCAGCCAATAGATCAACGGGGGTTTGTCGAATCTCGGAGTGCAGTTGAAGTAGGGGGTGACGAAGTCCCCGGTCCCGAGCATTCTTTCGGCAGCGGAAGCGTACTTCGGCTCGTCGGGCGGAAAAAGAGGAAGAGAGAAAATACCGCTGGACATAAAAACAATCCATATCGCGGAGACGATGAGAAGAAGGACGACTGTATTGTTCTTTATCCTGGCTGTCCTTCCGGAACGTCGCATCATTGCATGTGTATTTTACTCCTCGTGAGGAGAAAAGTCTTTTTTCCCGGCGAGGTGAGTTGCATCGAAAAGTATCGTCTGTCCCGATGCGGATATTTAGTTCAGTTCCTGAAAATCCGAACCTTTCCGTATTTGCCGTCGTAACCGGGAACGACGGTCACATTTCCGGCCCGCATGATCCCCACTGCGTTTGCTATCAGAGGGGAACCCGCGGCTTCCATCTCTCCGACCGGTATATCCATGAGAATGCCGAATTCGCATCCCAGTTTTTCGATAAGACCGAGATAGGCTTTTGTGACTGCCTTGCTCATGACACCGATCCCAAGGGTTTCGGAAACGATTTCCTGCAAGGGTATGAATGAATGAAAGACCGGGGCAGTCGCCGGTCTGAACCCCTCTTCTCTGTCGGCGAGTTCTTCGACCCTGTGCAGTACTCCCCGCGTCAACTTTTTGCCGCAGACAGGACAAAGGACATTATGTTTCTTCGACTCTTTCGGCGAGAGGCTCACACCGCAAGCTCTGTGACCGTCGAAGTGGTATTTCCCCTCTTCGGGAAAGAATTCGATGGTACCGGAAAAACCCTTTCCTGTTTTTATTGCGTTCATCATCGCAGGATAAGAGATCTCCGTTTCGAAGATATTCGCCTCCCGTCCTATCTTGACGGGTGAGTGGGCGTCGGAGTTCGAGATAAGGGTTATCCCGTCCAATAAAGACACTCTCCAGTTCATGGCCGGATCGGACGAAAGGCCGGTCTCGATCGCTGAGATATAAGGCGTCAACTCCTCAAAGCATTCCTCAAGGGAATCGAACCCGGAAGCCGAACCGAAAACGGAAAAATGGGGAGTCCATGCATGGGCGGGGACGAGCATGGTCTCAGGCGAGGCATCGAGCACTATTTTGAGCAATTCCTTCGCATCGAGTCCCAGGATGGGCCTTCCGTCGGAGGCGAGGTTCCCTTTCTTCGACAATGCGGAATTTATTCGTTCCGCTCCAGAAAAGTCCGGAGCGATAATAAGCGCGTGGACCTTTCTCGTCTTTTCATTTTTCCGGTAAATACAGCTTATCTCCGCCGAGAGGGTAAAAAAGACGTCGGCCATGCAGGATGCAGGGATTCTTTCATGCCTGAATGACTCCCTCAGACTGAAAAAACCATTGCCGGCGGGCCTCAGCTTATCCCTCAGCTCGTGGAGCCACAGCGGATGGGTAAAGTCGCCTGTGCCGATTACGGAAATTCCTTTGAGCTGGGCCCATCTCCAGAGGCTCTCCGGCGTCATGTCCCGGCTCGTCGCCCGCGAATATTTAGAATGGATATGAAGGTCGGCGATAAAACGCATTTGGAATTATACCACGGGAGAACAGATGTCACACCAAAGGCGCGCAAGGATTGCAAGACAACCAACG
>JBECKU010000041.1:0-5814 GCA_040235385.1 Candidatus Sulfobium sp.
TCCCGGACCCAATACCTTGATTTCCATTATAACTTTCTCCTTTCTTCACTGATGATTTTTCTCAACACATTTACCGGCGGAACATTCACAAGTCTGCCCGACCCGTCCCTGAACATGCGTCAGGCAAAGCCAGTAAGCTCTTCGGGCTGGACCTCTCGGCCGTTGATGAAAATCGCGGGCGATCCCTTCAGGCCTTTCAGGTTCGCCTCGAGGTCGGAAAGGCGTTGGAAGTTCACCTCTGCTTCGACCCCCTCGAGGGAGAGGGCTTTTTCGATGTTCGTTCTCAGGGGCTTTTCCGCCCCGCATTTTTTTGACAGATAGCAGCCAATTTTCATCACAATACCATGTTAAAAAGATATCCGACCGCGATGATCGTGAAAGTCATGATCCCTATGAAGACGCCGAGCAGAGGGACTTTCAACACCTTCCTCAGTATGATCATCTCAGGCAGTGAAAGGGCGGTTACAGCCATCATGAAAGCCAGGACCGTCCCCACGCTGAGGCCTTTTTCCATCAGGGCGAAGACAACCGGGATAGCTCCCGCAGCGTTGGAGTAAAGCGGTACGCCGAGCGCTACAGCGACAGGCACGGCAAAGCGGTTTTGCGGTCCGGCCCAGCGGACAAGAAAATCCTCGGGCACATAACCATGGATAAACCCTCCGATCCCGATGGCGATTATAATGAACAGCCAGACCTTCCTGAGGATGTCGGCGGTATTCCATTGCGCATACTGTAATCTTTCTTTAAAGGTCTGCCGAACAATCTCCTGTCCCCCTGCGGAACGTAATTTGAAAACGTAGTCCTCGACCCACTTCTCGGGCTTTACCTTGCCGATAATAAGACCTCCTGCAACAGCCACAAGGAGTCCCGTGCCTATATAAATGAGCGTCAGCTTCCATCCGAGCAGCCCCCAGAGAAGAACGACAGCGACTTCATTCACCATGGGAGATGAGATCAGAAACGAAAATGTTACTCCGAGCGGCACTCCCGCCTCTACAAAGCCGATAAAGAGCGGCACCGCCGAACATGAACAAAAGGGAGTTACGACCCCGAGCAGCGCGGCCAGTATATTACCTATAAACTCTTTTTTATGGGATAGGAGCCGCTTCGTACGTTCCGGAGGGAAATAGCTTCTTATGACGGAGACGGCGAAAATAACCAATGACAGGAGGATTAATATCTTTATCGTATCATAGATAAAGAAATCGAGGGCATCTCCCAGACGGGAACCCCGCCCGAGTTCCATGACATCATAAGTAAGATAAGAGGCAAACCGCTGCAGTAAAGAGCCTTCTTCCATCACAATTATATATAAACAAAAATTGATATGATTGTCAATATGTGAATGGCGGGAGTTGCCCTCGTCGACGTGAATCAAATGTGGTTATCTCTACTCAACTGCTTTTAATATGCCAATATTTAGCAGGTTCCCTGCTTTTTTGTTCTTTTTGATCGGAATTTTGTGACCTCGGGGTATACTAATAGCATATGATCCCTGCGTGTGTGATAGGCCTTGGTGGGCATTCCGGAGCGGGCAAGACAACCCTGATCGAAAGGGCGCTCCCCGAGTTGAAAAGGGAAGGGTTATATGTCGGCGTACTGAAGCACACTTCCCATCACTCACTTGACCTGGATAAGGGGGGAAAGGATACGGATCGTTTCTTTGGTGCGGGCGCCGATTTCGTCTTTGCCCATGATTCGAGCCAGGGGTTCGCTAGATATCCATGTCGGGACGAAAGTCTAACTGAAGCCCTGCGAAGATTTCCAAGCGGTCTGGACCTCATATTTGTCGAGGGACATAAGGACAGCGAGATATGCAATCTGTGGATCGAGACCGAAAAAACGGACGAAGTGAGGGTATGCCACGGACCGGTCTCGATGGTCGTCCTTTATAGAGACGACCCGGAATATTTCAGAATGTTTATGGACTATGTTCACGGGGAGATGGAAAGCTTCCATTCACGGCGCAGGATAAAAGCAGGTCTTCTGATAGGCGGAAAGAGCTCGCGGATGGGGACCTCGAAGTCCCTCCTTGATATCAAAGGGGAGACTCTCGTCGGCAGGTCTTTAAAGACACTGTCCGCGGTGACTTCCCGTGCAGTCATGATCGGAGCGGGGTCGCTTCCTGAGTCGCTCATTGATATTGAACGGCTTCCTGATTCGGAAGGAGTGGAGGGACCTTTGGCTGGTATTCTCAGCGCCTTCCGGTGGGACCCGGAGAGCGCCTGGATCATATCAGCGGTGGATATGCCGCTGATGAACACCGAGGCGTGGAAATGGCTACTCGGCCAACGAAGGCCCGGTGTCTGGGCGGTATTGCCTCGTCTGGGTCCGGATAGTCCTGCTGAGATGACCGGAGCGTGCTACGAACCCATGATCTTCGACCATATTGAGTCTCTTTTCCGTAAAGGTGTCACGAAACTCCAGGAGATATCAAAGCACCCCAAGGTAACAACGCCGCTCATCCCTGAAGACCTGGCCCCGGCATGGAGAAATGTAAATACTCCCGAAGAATGGAAGGATCTTTGAAGGACTTGGGGAGACGGATGAGGGAAATTTTTTTGTATCGGAGGATCCGTAATCGGCACACAGAGCTTTGTTGATCAAAAGAACTGTTTAAAAAAAGGAGGATTGCATGGAGAAGTTTCGTTTTCTAAGTGTTATAGTGTGTGTATCGTTGCTTGTAATAACTTCTGCTGCGGCGTCTGATAATCAAAACGCTACGACTCAGGAAGGCGTCAAAGTCATAGTCACTTACGACCCGCTGGGTCCCAACAACCTGATAGTTGCCTTCGTCAAGTTCGTTAATAATAACGCGTATAAGGTCCGCGTCAACTGGAAGCCCATCATAAAGTGCGCAGGCAGCGATGTGAGAGATGGTTATGGCGAACCCTTTACCATGAGCAAAGGGGAATCCTATCAGGTGAATATATGGAGGTCGCTAACCTGCGGAAACAGTAGACTTGAGGACCTGAGTGTAGAGATGGATGTGGAAAAGGCGACCGGTAATTGAGGAATGCGTTTGTTTAACGCTTGTGTTTGAATAGTTCTTTTGCCTTTGAGAGAAAATGAAAGGGAAGCCGGTCGAAGCCGTCTTCCCTTTCATTTGATTCATCAGTTTACAGACACGATAGGGCAGTTCACCAGCGCCACCCCTGTAGCCAGGATGTTCGCCGCCTGAGCGGAGGCAAAATCGTGTACGGTGCTGAAATCGGAGTTGTCATAAACATCCACATCCCAGAACGGTGAATAGTCCTCATCCGTCGGCAGCGTTTCAACGACATTGTGTGTCTGCATAGTCTCCGGTTCGGTCATGAAGCCCGAGGGCGGGCCGCCGCCCGGCTGGTCGGGATTGACATTGAACGCGACGAGGATATCCGAGAGCGGGACATCGGGATGACCTTCCGGCGGGAGATCGACCGTTATCTTTTTTTCGGAGAAATCAAAATAGAAGACGACCTGATCTCTATACCAGCCCCTGATCAATCCGGGATCGCCCCCGCCGAATCTGAGGTCTGCCGTAGAGCCTTCCGGGACAACGGGGCAATTGACGATCATGTTTGTCCTTTCGATCATGTATCCGGAGTTCACCAATCCGCTTACACTGGTTATCGAATTGGCGACATATCCGGCAGGGACGGTCACCTTATGGACATGCCAGAAGTCGCTGTAGTGTTCGTCGCCCGGAATGACGTCAATGATGTTCAGTTGACCCTCCACCGGTGTGTCCTCGCCTTCCCTGAATAATGCAAAAATGGGCGCCGAGGTTGTCGGTTGCTCATCGAAATTATAATACTTCACGATTTCCCCATTCGGCCCGAGCCCCTGCGTAATAAAGGGTGCTTGATCAAAGTCGATGGGCTCGTCGGGCTCCGGCAGTCCATTAGACGCGTCCCGCATGAACAGGCTCCCCGCCTGGGGGCTGAACCTGTCTATCGACGCCCGGAGTGCGACATCGGGATTTAATACCCTTGGAGAATCGCTCGAATCGCTTCCACAGCCTGCAAAAAACACAGAAAAGATAGCGAGCGTTATAAATGAGATTAATGAGGTGGGTTTCATCTTTTGAGTCCTCCTTTCCGTAAGTTGTTTTATTTAATTGCCATGAGCCCGCTTCGCTTTGTCCCTCCTTTCCACTCCGATCGGTCATGAGTCCATGTCGAAGATAAACAAAGCATATCAAGCAAATATCACGCAGTTATAACGAAAACATCACATTATCCTCACGATAGTAAAGAGGACCATTTGAAAATCGTCGACAGCTTTCGATTTCAGCTGCAAAAAAAAATTAATCGCATCTTCCATGGCGGTAATTATAGATATATAATGTGATCAGGAAATAAAAAAACATGAAGGAGGAATTCTCATGAACCTGCAACTCGACGAAAATGAAAGAGAAGTTCTTCAACTGGTGCTTGACAGCTTTATGACGGAACTGCGTGGCGAGATCGCCTCGGGGGTCAAACACAACATCAAGGCCAAGCTTAAGAACGAGGAAGCACTGATAAAATCCCTGCAGGAAAAGGTGAGTGCATTAAAGTAAGCCGGATTCGGATATGAAGGTTGTTGTGAAGCGATTTATGTCGAAGGTGGGTGAAGTTTGGACACAATGAAATTTAATACACTTTGCCCATCTTCTCTATCTCCTGGTTGATATCTTCCGCAAGTTCTTTCGGAGCCAGGACTTTCACGGCGGCACCGTGGCTCAGGATTCTTCTTCTGATCTCCCGAAAGTCAGCGACAGGGAATTCCATGAGAAGACTTCCGTCGCTCTCAAAGGAGATCTTCTGAAAAGGATGCCAGATCGTCTCCTGCATCCACTCAGAGACATCAGGCGAGAATTTAAGCCTTACTTGCCTGGTTTCACCCCCCTGTATGATGCCGAAATTCTTTCTCGTATATTCCTTGATCGAGGGGAGGCCTTCAGGCAGGTGTATTTCTTCGGAGGTCGGATCGACGGCCCTGATCCTCGACAGGGCGAAGGTCCTCAGATCCTTTCGCTTTGAGCAGAAGGCAATAATATGCCAGCTCCCCATATACTGTATCAGGTGCAGGGGACAGACCGTCCTGACCGATTTCTTGTTCGTATGAGGGGAATAGTAGGCGATGGACACAGGGACTTCCCTGAAAAGAGCGCTCACGATGTCATGAAAATATTTTTCATCGACCCTGGAGTATTCGATATTTTTCACCGATATCTTTTCGGAGATGCTCCCGAGATCGATTTCACCCTCTACATCTCGGATGTCGAATGCCCTGGCGAGGAGCCTATATAGATTCTCCTTCATCTCCTTGTCGGGGATGGATGAGGCCATTCTCGCAGCGAGTGCGAGGGCCATTATGTTCTCTTCGCTGAACTTCCTCGTATTCCCCATGGCTGCCTGTGATCAAATACACATTAAAAAGGCCGACTGCTTTAAACCGGCGTTGCTATCGGCCTCAGTAATTTTTTTTGAGTTCGATGAGGACCTGTTTTGCGACGTTTTTCAGAGTCTCAAAGACGCCTGATCCGGAGACCGCAACAGCCTCGAACGAAGGAATGCCCTTCGGGTTAAGGAGTTTGCTCATATTATCAAGCGGAGCGACATTCGGGAGGTCCCTCTTGTTGTACTGAATAGTGAACGGCAGCTTCTCCAGATCGTATCCCTGCTCCTCAAGATTTATGCCGAGGTCGTCGAGACTTTCCATATTGGCTTCCATTCGCTCGATCTGGCTGTCCGCCACGAAAACCACCCCGTCCACACCTTTAAGTATCAGCTTCCTGCTCGCCGCGTAGAATACCTGACCGGGGACGGTGTAGAGATGGAACCTGAC
>JBECKU010000065.1:0-11929 GCA_040235385.1 Candidatus Sulfobium sp.
CTGAATATCTGTCCGGTTACATCGGAGGTCATCAGCAGACAGCATATGAAGTCGGCAACTTCCGCCGGACCCGACAACCTCTTTAAGAGGCTTTCTTTCCTTGCGCTTTCCATCGCGGGGGGGGCGGTCATTCCCATGGGGGTAGGCATGTATCCCGGCAGCAAAGCATTGACTCGTATATTGTGCTCAGCAAGTTCGGCAGCGGCCGAGTACGTGAGTCCGATGAGTGCGGCCTTCGAGGCGCTGTAGGCGGACTGGCCCTGCTTTCCCTTGATACCGGAATAGGAAGAGATATTGATGATATGACCTCCGCCTGTCTGTATCATGATCGGAGCCATCGCATGTATGACATTAAAACAGCCCTTCAGATTAGTCGTGAGGACGGTGTCCCACTCAGATTCGGACTGCCTGATCAGGAGCTTGTCCGAGGTGACCCCGGCGTTGTTGACAATGCAATCGAGCCTCCCGAACTCATCCCTGATTCGCGCCGCCATATCCCTTACCTGCACCGTATCTCCGACATCCGCGCGGACTGCGATAAATCCCGGACCATGGTCCTTTATCGCAGGCGGTATGCGGTCAGCAGTGAAGAAATTTGACGCGACCCTGTATCCCCTCGCCGAAAGCGAGCTGACAACCTGAATACCAAGTCCCCCCGACCCCCCGGTCACGAGAGCAACCGGCGTGTGGTCATCGGATCTCCATTTTTTATCAGGGTGTTTCTCGTTCACTTCCATGAAGTATCGGCAAAACAGGACACTTCAGTCAACTCAAAAAGTATGATAGAAAAAAGCCCATGTCGTCATTACAAGACTTTTCGGGGTTCCTTCCGGGGTGCTATGGGTTCCAGCCTGCGCGTGACGACAGAAAAAGACTTACCTATGTAAAGCAGCGTCGGAGGCGGTACCCTGGTGTAGTGCGTCCAAAGCTTCTTTACACCCGTCATTGCGAGCGAAGCGAAGCAATCTCCTTTTTCACTGCCGTGATTGCTTCGTCGATTCTCTCCTCGCAATGGCAAGAGACATATGGCTCACTACACTAGCTATCGAGCCCCAGGTCGAGAGCGACCGCTCCGATAATTGAATCGTCTATCACATTCTTTTTGAAAAGATAGCCCTCCAGCAAAGCATTATCGCAGATGGTATTGATCAGCCTCGGGCTTCCGCGTGAATATTTGTATATCGAGTTAATAGCGGAGACTGAGAAAATCTCGCGGCTGCAACCGGCAACATCGAGTCTGTGCCGGATGTAATCCCTTGTGTTTTCGGCTGAAAATTCCTGCAGCTTTATCCGGACGGCAATTCTTTGCTTCAAGGGCTCGTCCAGCGCGAGGACCTGGTCAAGGTCGGGCAGACCGAAAAAGACGAAATTCACCATTTTGCCTTCCTGGCTTTCCATGTTGAGAAGGCCCCTGAATTCCTCCATGATCTCCCTTGAATTGAGCATCTGGACCTCGTCCATAAGTACCACGGCTTTTCTGCCTTCCTCGCCTATTTCATTGAGCCGCCTGTAAATTTCTCCGATAAGTTCGATCTTGTCTTCGCTTACGCTTCTCACCCCGAGCTGGATCGCGAATTTTTTGAAAAGCCATTCAGAACTGACGGAAGAATGGATTATTACGAGCAGGGCGGCTTCGTAATTTTCCTCGCTGAGTTCTTCCAGCAGTCTTCTCGCAAGCGTGGTCTTGCCCGCACCGATATTCCCGATTACCACAGCGAGACCCTTTTTGGTATCGATCGCATACTTCAGTTTCACGATCGCGTCGGACTGCTGAGCGCTATTATAGTAGAACCTGCTGTCTACAACATTTGAAAACGGGTGTTCGCCGAGCTCGTAATATTCCAAGTAGTCCATAGCGGTTTAAAGGTAGGATACCCTGTCTTTTTTTTCTTTGGGCTTTTCCTGTCTTCCTTCTCCTTCCCCAACTCTGGTTTTCAACTGTGAAACTTTATCCGATACATTCCGGAAACCTGCGTTCCAGCCGAAGACTTCCGTATAGAGATCAAGGGCCTTCTGAGGGTTATTGTCCCTTTCATAAGCCTCCGCAAGGTCATACTTGACAGCCCAGTAAGACTCATCGGATGGATCGATGCGTTCCAGTGCTCCGGAGAGTACATCGACGGCGAGTGAGAACACACCTTTTTCCATGTAGCATACGCCGAGCATGGTCGAGGACTGAAGAAATCTTTTCGGGTCGTCCCTTGATGTCTGGAATTCTTTTATGGCGTCATCGATCAGGCCCATCTCCTTATAAGCTATTCCCAGGTTATAATGCGTTTCGGAATCCTCTTCCCCAAGTTCTTTTTCGAGGCCTTTTTTGAATTCATGGAATATATCGAGCACGTCGTCGTCCAGTATGGGCTCGGGCATTTCTTCAGCCTCCACCAGGTCCTGATCGGTCAGGGTGAAATCCTCAAACTCTTCCTGTTCGTGCGCGGGGGGAGTATGGTCTCCTCCTATAAAAACCTCCTCACCGGACGGAGCGGAAGACTCCGGGTATTCTCCGGTCTTTTCGGAAGGCCCTTCCTGAATACTCGATTCCATGCGGTTAAGGGTCTCGATCCTCTTCGCAATTTCGCGGTTTTCGGGAAAAAGTCCGCTGAGTCTCTCGAGTATCTCGTATGCTTCTTTATAAAGGCCCTGTCCGGTATAAAAGTCGGCCTCCGAGATCTCTTCCTCATGATCCTTCAGGTCGGGTTCTTCCAGAACGTTCTCTGTAAGCCCGGGGAGAGGCTCTCCCGGGGCTTCCGCAGTCAACCCTCGCTCCGCGAGCCTGGGATCCTCCGGAAGGATCGAAAGTGCTTCTTTCAGCACTCCTTCGGCAAGCTCCGCATTCCCCGATCGCTTGTAGAGTTCACTCAGTATCAGACATTCGGTCACTGCGGATTCCTTATCCGAAGCGGAGGCATAGAGACTCTTTAATCTTGAATGGACTTCGATGTTCCTCGGGTCTTTGATCTTAAGCCCTTCAAGAAGACGGAGGGCTTCATTGTGCAGGCCGTACCGCAGGAATATATCCGCTTCGATCAGAATCTCCTCCGTGGATTTCTTTCCTTCTTCAGTCACTGCCGTAGGAATTATTTTCTCTTCTTCCTCCTCATCATGGTCAACGGGTTGTTCCGGGGGGGGCTCCTGTTCCTTGGTGAGGGCCCTTATTTTTTCCGTCAGGGCCTCGTCGCCGGACCTTATTTCCAGCGCGTCTCTGTAACAGCCGATAGCCTCTTCGAACAACTCTCTGTCCCGCAGCGCGTCTCCCAGCAAGACGAGTTCTTCGGCGGCAAGGTCGTCTTCTCCCAGCTTTCTGCGGAGAGAAGCCAGTCTTTTCCCTGTTTCAAGAGGATCGAACTCCCTGAAGGACTCAAGAAGTTCGACGGATTCGCCGTATTTTTCTTCAAGGATCATTGCGTCGATCATGGGGAGGTATTCTTTCCAGGCATTTTCTTTATCGCCGGATTGGAGATAGATGTCTCCGAGAAGTCTTCTGGCCCCGACATGATCGGGTTCTTTCTCCAGTATCTCGCGGAGGCGCTCGCCGGCATTCCCGGTCTCACCCCGGGACAACAGGATCTCGGCATGTCTGAAGAGGACACCGGTGTCATCCGGTAAAAGAGCACACGCCTCTTTCAGAGTCTCATCGGCCATTTCGGGCCGGCCCGAGAGCTCGTAAAGGCGTACCAGTCCCAACAGGGCTTCTTTATTGAGCGGCTGGATTTTGAGGACTTTCCTGTAGTAATCCTCGGCTTCCTTTATGTTCCCTTTTTCAGCATAGATCTCGGCAATAAAAATATACTCTTTCGAGGCACCGGAAGTCAGACCCTCTTTGAGGAAAATCTCCGCGACTTTATTTCGCAGCGGGATGTTGGAGGGAGAAAGAGAAAGAATTTTTTCATAGATCTCGAGCAGCCTGTCTTTTTTCCCTTCCTTCGCAAGGGTGTCGGCCGCAGCGAGGTAATATTTTATGGCATCCGTAGAAAGCCCTTTTTCCTCATTAAGCTGTCCGAGCGCACAAAGGGCTTCAGGATCTGAGGAATTGATGTTCAGAAGTTTCTTATAAAGCGCAAGGGCCTTCAGGGAAAATCCTTCGTCCCTGAAGAATTTCGCGGCCTGATGGAAAGACTCTATGGCGTTTCTTTTGTCACCTTTTTTAAAGTAAAGGTCGCCGATAATATTGAAGGTATTCCCATCGGGGGATTCCTGAATCAGTTTTTCCCACTCCGAGATGGCTTTGTCTATCTGCCCCCGTGACAGAAACTTCTGGGCTTCTTTCATTATCAAAGTCTTGTCGGCCATACGCGTATTTTCAATATTATCTTATATAGTGAAAAGAGTCAAATATTACGATATGTTAGGACGTGCGCGGGTATGCGGATGTATCTCGAAAACGATTAAAAACGGAAGAGTTCATATTCGGATTCCCTCTTGTTCCGGAATATCAGGTGACAGCGTGTGCATCAGGCAAGGAGATATTTTTTCGGAACCGGCTTTTTCTCTGACGCGGTTGACAGCAAATGTGATTTGTGTTTAAATAGGGGTGCTTTTAAATATAGCCCCGAGAGGCTAGAAAGGCAGAGGAGCAGCTTGGCCTTCATCCCGGAAAATACTCCGCACTCGATCCATTATCGCCCTGAAAGGCGGACCGGTCTCTACTTTCCCTTTTTTCAACCTGCTTTCCGTACGAGAAATAATCATATTCCTTCATGTGAGAAAGATTTTTCCGTCTTAAGTTTATCGCGTCTGTCGGGGGAGGGATAAAGTGCCTAAAGAGCTAATGGATAAACAGGATATAGAACGTGCCGTGATCCGGATGGCCCACGAGATAATCGAGAAGAACAAAGGCATACAATCCCTTTGCCTGGTCGGGATCCAGAGAGGAGGGGTCCATCTGGCCAGGAGAATTGCCTCGGGGCTGAAAATAATAGAAGGAAAGAATATTCCCGTGGGGAATCTAGACATAGCTCTTTACCGGGACGATATCAACGTGAGAAAGGAACAGCCCATCGTGCGCCGGACGGAAGTCCCGTGCGAGATCAATAATAAGAAAGTGGTCCTTGTCGACGATGTCCTCTTTACCGGGAGGTCCATACGCGCCGCGATGGATGCGATCATGGACTTCGGCAGACCCTCGGCGATACAACTCGCCGTGCTCGTGGACAGGGGTCACAGGGAACTTCCCATTAAGCCCGATTTCGTGGGAAAAAATATACCGACGTCGCTTAACGAGACTGTGACTGTCCAACTGGTGGAAGACGGTTATGATGATAAGGTGGTTCTCGAATGAGTCTGAAGTCGAAAGACCTGATAGGAATGAAGGAGCTGGACGCGGACGATATCGAATTGATCCTCGATACCGCGGCGGGGTTCAAGGATGTCCTCGGCAGGGACATCAAGAAGGTGCCCGCATTGAGAGGTAAGACTGCGGTGAACCTTTTTTATGAGCCCTCCACGAGGACCCGGACGTCTTTCGAACTCGCGGCCAAGCGGCTGAGCACCGATGTCATTAATTTTTCCGTCACCACGAGCAGCGTGGTAAAGGGAGAAACGCTCAGGGATACCGCCCTGACGATACAGGCGCTCGGCGCGGATTTCATCGTGATCAGACATTCCTACTCTGGTGCACCCCATTTCCTCGCGAGCAAGTTGAGTGCATCTGTCGTCAACGCGGGGGACGGTACGAACGAGCATCCGACCCAGGCCCTGCTCGATCTGTTTACCATAAGGGAGAAGAAACACAGGATCGAAGGTCTCGAAGTAGCTATTGTCGGTGATATCCTGCACAGCCGGGTGGCAAAATCGAATATTTACGCCCTGGGAAAACTGGGGGCCAGGGTCAGGCTGATCGGTCCGCCCACGCTGGTCCCCTCCTACTTCAGGGATGCTGGAGTGGATATCTTTACCGACATGAATGAAGGGTTGAAGGACGCGGATATTATAATGATGCTCAGAATTCAGATGGAGAGGCAGGGAAAAGGGTTTTTCCCTACCAGGGAGGAATACTTCGGGAATTGGGGATTGACCTCCGAACGGCTCTCAAAAGCAAAAAAAAACGTTGTTGTGATGCATCCCGGGCCGATGAACAGGGGTGTGGAGATTTCCTCCGACGTAGCGGACGGCCGGAGGTCGGTCATTCTCGAACAGGTGACGAACGGTCTTGCGGTGAGGATGGCTGTCCTGTATCTGCTTGCAGGGGTGAGAGAATGATGATTCTGATAAGAAACGGAAGAGTCATAGACCCTTCCCAGGGAATCGATGAAGTGCGAGACGTCCTGATAGAGGATGGAAAAATAAAAGTACTGGTAAAACAGAGAAGTGCAAAAGCTCGTAACAAAACCGAAATGAATCGCCTTACGGATGCCGCCGGCTGCGAAGTTGTTGACGCGACGGGAAAGCTCGTTCTTCCCGGCCTTGTGGACATGCACGTTCATCTGAGGGAGCCCGGGTATGAGTACAAGGAAACGATCCGGACCGGAACAATGGCGGCCGTCAGGGGAGGGGTGACCTCTGTGTGCTGCATGCCCAATACTAATCCGGTAAACGACAATGCCAGTGTGACTCAATTTATTCTCAAGAAGGCCTCACAGGAAGGGGCCTGCAATGTCTATCCCATCGGGGCCATAACGAAGTCCCAGAAAGGCGAGGAGCTCGCCGAGTTTACAATGATGTCCGAGGCAGGGTGCATCGCTTTTTCCGATGACGGGAGACCTGTAATGGACAGCCTTATGATGAGACGCGCGCTGGAATATTCCAGGATCCTGGGTGTACCGGTTATTTCGCACTGCGAGGACTCCGCTCTCTCCGCCGCCGGCGTAATGAATGAGGGGTTTCTCTCGGTCACGATGGGTCTGAAAGGTATTCCCGCGCAGTCGGAAGAGATCATGGTCTCAAGAGACGTCGCCCTCGCCGAACTCACCGGAGGGCGTTTGCACATAGCCCATGTATCGACGGCGGGTTCGGTGGAGGTGATACGGCTTGCAAAGAAACGGGGCATCGCTTCCATTACGGCGGAGACCTGTCCCCACTATTTCAGCATCACTGAAAGGGCGGTGGAAGGTTACAACACAAATGCCAAAGTCAACCCTCCACTGAGGACCGACAGGGACGTTGAGGCCGTAAGGGAAGGACTCTGTGACGGGACAATCGATGCCATCGCAACGGACCATGCCCCCCACCACTCCGATGAAAAACTGATGGAATTCGATCTGGCGCCGTTCGGAATTTCCGGACTCGAGACCTCGATCGGTCTGAGCATGAAGCTGGTCAAGGACGGCCTGCTGACCCTCGACGAACTCGTGCGGAAGACGGCCCTCGCTCCCGCAATGATCATGGGTATAGGAAAGGGGACATTGAAGCCCGGGGCGGATGCCGACCTGGTTGTTCTCGAAACCGGAGGGGAGTACCGGGTCGATGCGGCATCCTTTGATTCGAAAGGGAAAAACACGCCTTTTGATGGATGGGTCCTCGGCACCAGGCCTGTTGTCACTATTTCACAGGGAAAGATGCATCGATGGGCATAAAGACACTACTCGTTCTCGCCGACGGGACGGTATTCGAAGGCAAGAGCTTCGGCGCGGAAGGAGAGACGATAGGCGAAGTCGTCTTCAACACTTCTATGACCGGCTATCAGGAGATACTCACGGACCCGTCCTATAAAGGGCAGATAGTTACCATGACCTATACGCAAATCGGGAATTACGGAGTCAACGAAGAGGACGTGGAATCCAAAGGGGGCATAAAGGCCGAGGGGTTCGTCGTAAAGGAGGCATGCGATTTCCCGAGCAACTGGCGGTCGACGGCGGGCCTTACGGAATATATGAAAAAGTACCGTGTTACGGGAATCCAGGGCATCGATACCAGGGCATTAACGAGACATCTGAGGAACCACGGCGCCCAGATGGGCATCATTTCTTCACTCGATACCGATCCGGAAAGTCTTCTTAAAAAAGTCCGGGCGCATCCGGGTATCTCCGCAGTCGACCTGGTGGAAAAAGTTTCCGCGCCTGAGGGATATCCCTGGACAGATGGATGTTGGAGATGGTGCGCCGAAGAAATCAAAAGTCTGAAGTCAGTTTCCTCAGGCGACCCGCCGAGGCGGGAAGTCGGAAGCGCTAAAGTCGGAATGAAGGAAGACCCTGCAAGGGACTCTTCGCGCCTCGCTCCTCACGCCTTACAAAGGAAGGTGGTCGTCTACGATTTCGGCGTGAAACTGAATATCCTGAGGAATCTGGTCGAGGCCGGCTTTGACGTAATGGTAGTGCCCGCCCGGACTCCGGCCGGGGCAGTTCTCGAAATGGACCCGGACGGGATCATACTCAGCAACGGGCCCGGCGACCCTGAGACTGTGGTTTATGCGATTGAAACTGCTCGAAAACTTATCGGCAAAAAACCGATATTCGGGATCTGCCTGGGGCATCAGATCATCGGCCTCGCTCTCGGAGGGAATACCTATAAGCTGAAATTCGGTCATCATGGAGGCAACCACCCCGTCATGGACCTGTCCACGAAGCGGGTAGAGATAACGTCCCAAAACCACAACTACTGCGTTGACATCAAAAGCCTGAACGGCAAAGTGAGACTCACTCACAGGAACCTCTATGACGGAACGGAGGAAGGAATGAGCCACGTAGAATTTCCCGTTTTCTCGGTCCAGCACCACCCGGAGGCAGGGCCGGGACCGAACGATTCCGCCCATCTGTTCAGGAGATTCCGGGACCTGATAGAGAGTGCGGCGTGAGTGATGGGAAGGGCAAAAAATACAGCATCCTGAAAACGGACGGAGTGATGATATTCAGGACTCCCCATTTCACTGCGGAGAGGGAAAGCGTTCTCCATAGCGGCATTTACAGCAAGGAACTGGCCTCGAGCATCGCAGCGGGCGGTCTGGTCGTCTTCCTTCTTCTCCTCTGGTCTTTTTTTTCACGCAGGGGGGGGGCCGGCGGCGTCTCCCTCTATGGTTTTTGGGGTGTTGCTTTAATGCTGGGGTTGTTCGTCCTTCTTTCGATCCTGTTCAGAGTATATGTTTTTAAAGGTCGGTATCTCGAACTGGTTCTAGACAAGAAAGCTGGGAAGGTCGAGATATTTTTCCAGGGGCTGCTGAGAAAAAAGAGAGATGAGATACCGATGTGGGAAATCGACAATGTGCTTATCGAGAGCAAAAAGAAGGGAGTGGAGAACCCCGAGGGAGTGGAATTTGTGGAAAAGATCGCACTCCAGCACGGCATGTCCATCCCCGGTTTTGGTGAGGAAAAGACATTTTATCAGGTTAAATTAAAAATCGCAGACGGTTCCGACAGGACTCTCTTTGCGGACACGGACATGAAGGAAGCGCTCTCAGCGCATGAGGAAATAACGGAATTTTTGGGACCGCGTAGTGCGGAGCGCGGAGTTCGGGAGAAAACAAGCCGGTAGAGAAACTCCTGCATTGTCATTGCGAGGAGCAGTTTCTGCGACGAAGCAATCTGATCAAAGGTCGGATTGCCGCGCTTCGCTCGCAATGACAGGCGAACGATTTTTCTCCGGAGTCCGAAAAGTTGAGGTAATGGCTTATCCCACTCCCGGTTTTCACGGCGGATGCCGGTTCCGGGTGGCGAATAATTCAATTATTGTGAGGTTGATTTGCCGAAGAGAGAAGATATAAAAAGTATCCTGATAATAGGCTCGGGTCCGATAATTATCGGGCAGGCATGTGAGTTCGATTACTCGGGGACGCAGTCCTGCAAGGCGTTGAGGGACGAGGGCTACAAGGTGATTCTCGTCAATTCCAACCCTGCTACGATCATGACCGACCCCGAGACGGCCGATGCGACCTATATTGAACCTTTGACCCCTGAGGTGCTGGAACTCATCATCGAGAAGGAGCGTCCGGATGCGATCCTGCCCACGATGGGCGGGCAGACCGCACTGAATCTCGCAGTCGATCTGTCCGAAAAGGGGATACTGGAAAAATTCGGGATAGAACTTATCGGCGCCAAACTCCCCGCGATCAAGAAAGCCGAGGACAGGGAACTTTTCAAGGACGCCATGGCGAAGATCGGGCTTGAGGTGCCGAGGAGCGCTGCGGTCATAAGTGTCAAGGAAGGCATGGAGGCGGTAAAGGTGCTTGGATTTCCCGCCATACTGAGACCCGCTTTCACCCTTGGCGGCACCGGAGGGGGTATCGCCTATAACCAGGAAGAGTTTATGGGACTCCTTGAAAAAGGTCTTAAGCTGAGTCCCGTGAATCAGGTCCTCATCGAAGAATCCGCCCTCGGCTGGAAAGAGTTCGAATTGGAGGTAATGCGGGACAAGAAGGACAATGTCGTGATCGTATGCTCCATTGAGAATTTCGATCCGATGGGAGTCCACACCGGTGATTCAATCACCGTTGCGCCCGCCCAGACGCTCACCGACAGGGAGTACCAGCGCATGAGGGACGCATCGATCGCGATCATACGCGAGATCGGTGTGGATACCGGGGGTTCGAATATACAGTTTGCACTCAACCCCGGGGATGGCAGGATGGTCGTCATAGAGATGAACCCCAGGGTTTCGAGAAGTTCGGCGCTCGCTTCGAAGGCCACCGGCTTTCCCATTGCGAAGATAGCGGCAAAGCTGGCGGTAGGGCTTACCCTCGACGAGATCAGGAACGATATCACCAGGGAGACCCCTGCCTCTTTCGAGCCGACAATCGACTATGTGGTGACGAAATTTCCCCGCTTTGCCTTCGAAAAATTTCCCGAGGCGGACCCCGTCCTTACCACACAGATGAAGTCTGTGGGTGAGGTGATGTCCATCGGCCGGACGTTCAAGGAATCCCTGCAAAAAGCCTTGCGGAGCCTCGAGACGGAAACCTATGGGATGGAGGAGGTAGAAACGGCGCCGGAGAAGATAAGGGCCAAGCTTAAGATCCCCGGAGTTGAGCGGTTCTGGTACATCGCCCAGGGACTGCGCTCAGGCATGACCGTCGAAGAGATTTATCGGGATACGCAGATAGATCTGTGGTTCCTGAACAATATGCAGCAGATAATCGGGATGGAAGAACGGATAAGAAAGTCAGAAGTCAAAAGTCAGAATTCAGAAGTAGAGAAGAAGGCGGAATCGGTTGAACTCATTCGGAAGGCCAAAGCTTACGGCTTTTCCGACAGGCGTATCGCGCAGCTCACCGGCGCTGACGAGGCTGGAATAAGGAAGCTCCGGAGGGATCACGATATCCGACCTGTCTACAAAATGGTGGACACCTGCGCGGCCGAATTCGCCGCGTATACGCCATATCTTTATTCCACCTATGAAAGACCGTTCTATAAGCTGTCAAGCTTGCAAGCCGGCAAGCCGGCAAGCCTTTTTGATTCCGAGGCAGACCCCACGGGAAAAAAGAAAATAGTTATCCTCGGTTCGGGCCCTAACAGGATAGGCCAGGGCATAGAGTTCGACTACTGCTGCGTGCATGCGGTCTTTGCACTGAGGGAACTGGGCTTCGAGACGATAATGGTAAACTGCAATCCCGAGACCGTGAGTACGGATTACGATACCTCGGACAGACTTTATTTTGAGCCCCTTACCATTGAGGATGTCCTAAATATTATTGAAACCGAGAAGCCGGAAGGGGTCATAGTGCAGTTCGGCGGACAGACACCCTTAAAACTTGCAGTACCGCTCGAAAAGGAAGGGGTCAGGATACTCGGGACCACCCCTGACGCCATCGATCGGGCGGAGGACAGGAAGAGGTTTAAGCAACTCCTTCATAAACTCAACCTTAAGCAGCCGGAAAGCGATACAGCGATATCCGTGGACGAGGCGGTAGAGGCTGCCAGGAAGATCGGATATCACGTAATGGTCAGACCCTCCTACGTTCTGGGCGGCAGGGCGATGGAGATCGTCTATGACGAAGACTCGCTTCGTAACTATATGGAGAGGGCGGTAAAGGCTTCTCCGGAGCATCCCATACTCGTGGACAAGT
>JBECKU010000078.1:0-5523 GCA_040235385.1 Candidatus Sulfobium sp.
GGACAAGAAACAGATAAGCAAAAAAAAGACCCAGAGCGAGACCCACGATCCCCCCCACAATCGTGCCTAGGTTCACCTTCGCCAAAAGCCGGTCTGCATAAACCGTGATTAATCCGAAAATAATTCCGATAAGAATTCCATAGCTCCCATAGTCATATCTGAGACCGAGGACATAACCGGAAAAGACAAATAATATTAAGACCGCAAATTTTATGAGCAAAAACAATTTTCCTCACCTCCCGATAATGGACCTTTTTCCAGTAAAAGAGGATGCCTGCAACAGCAAATATACCTGATTTTTGATTAAGACGTTCTCAGGGCGGCGAAAAACTTCTTCCCGCCCCGGTTTATAAAAAGGAGTACGGTATCGTCCGGCCCGATCGACGAGACTATCTTTTTATATTCACCGAGCCCGGTAATTTTTTTACTGTTAATCTCTTGTATAACGTCGCCTTTCTTTATCCCCGCTTCCTCAGCGGAGCCCCCCTGTTCCACCCGTACAACAACCACGCCCTTTTCATTCCGGTTGAGACCGAGTTGTCTCGCTATCTCTTTTGTCAGGTCGATCACACTCAGCCCGGCGAGTCCTCCCGCAGTCCGGTCTTCGGGTGCGGACCCCGGCGTCGCCTCCACAAACTCCCTTGGGAGTTCGGCGATGACTACGTTCACCGCATATTCCTTCCCTTGCCTGAGGACGGTAACGGGTATGGTCGACCCTACCCTGCTCTGCGCCACCATATTTCTAAGGTTGCCGACGTCGCTCACCTTTTTCCCATCGAATTCGAGGATTATGTCCCCCCTCTTTATCCCTGCTTTATCTGCCGGACTGCCGGATGTGACATCTCCTACAAGCGCGCCGAGCGAGCTCTCTACCCCGAACTTCGCGGAAAGTTCCGGTGTAAGCTCCTGAATGGTTACCCCCAACCACCCCCGGGTTACTTTTCCTTTGTCTTCCAGTTGGTCCACCACCGAACGTACCATATTGCTGGGAACGGCGAACCCGATGCCCTGATATCCTCCGGACCGTGAAAAAATCGCGGTATTGATTCCGATCATCTGCCCTTCAATATTTACCAGGGGACCACCGGAATTTCCCGGGTTGATAGCCGAGTCAGTCTGGATAAAATCTTCATACTCAGCGATACCCACATTCGCCCTGCCGACGGCACTGATAATTCCCATGGTGACAGTATGGGTCAATCCATAGGGGCTTCCGATGGCAAGGACAAATTCTCCCACCTGAAGAACGTCGGAGTCCCCCCACTGGATGACGGGAAGATTCTCGGCATCGATCTTCACGACAGCAATATCGGTTTTCGGGTCTGAGCCTATCATCCTGGCGTTAAAGGACCTCCTGTCCATAAGCGTCACCCTGATTTCGTCCGCCCGTTCGATCACATGATTGTTGGTTATGATATAGCCGTTCGGAGAAACGATGACCCCCGATCCGAGACTCTGTTCCTTCCATTTTTTTGGGATGCTGAACTCCCTGAAAGGGTTGAAAAAATCGAAAAAGGGATCGTCAAAGGGGGCTCTCTCCCTTTGCACGATCTTGGACGTCGATATATTCACGACTGCCGGCGAAACAGAACTGGCGATCTCGGAAAAGGCCTTGCTTGTCTCGATTATCTGCTTCGGTACGCGGGGTGGGGAATAAGTGACCGTGTATCTTTTTTGTCCGCCCGAATATTCCTCGAGAAGATAGAATGAAATTCCTCCCAAAAAAAATCCGAGCAGAAGGACCATGACTCCGATAAGTATTTTATTTTTCATAATATTTCATTATAATAATCTCGTTGAGAAGTTGTAAAGTAGCCGCCGGTTTAGTCTCTCGTCTTGACAAAAAGTTGATTCTAATGCTAATTTTCAAAGCTTGTGCGTTGCGGGAGCCAGGGTTAGGGATTCGAGTGAGGTTCCCGGACATGCCCAGTCCCGGAAAATAAATCCCTGAATGATGCAAGGAGGTTCAGATGTTAAAGCGTTATCTCTTGGCACCCGGCCCAACCCCGGTTCCTCCGGAGGCTCTTCTGGCGATGGCGATGCCTATCATACATCACAGGTCTCCGGATTTCCTGCCTGTTCTTGACGCGGCGAAAAAGGGGCTCCAGTGGCTCTACCAGACGAAAAACGACGTCCTCATCATTTGTTCTACCGGTACAGGCGGCATGGTGGGTGCGGTAAACAATTTTTTCAGCCCCGGCGACAAGGCGCTGGTCATCAACGGCGGGAACTTCGGCGAGCGCTGGACGAAAATATGCAAGTCCTACAACCTCGAAGTGGAAGAGATAAAAATCGACTGGGGCAGGGCGGTAGACCCCGGGGACGTCGACAAGAAGCTGCAGAATGACTCCTCTATAAAAGGGGTGTTCGTGCAGGCTTCCGAGACATCCACCGGTGTGTACCATGATATAAAAGCTCTCGCCTCCATCGTAGGGAAATACGAAAATACCATTCTGGTCGTCGATGCCATATCCGCGCTCGTTGCTCACGATCTGAAAATGGACGAATGGGGCATTGACGTCATGATAGGCGGCTCACAAAAGGGTCTGATGCTTCCGCCCGGTCTTGCTTTTATCGGCGCAAGCGAAAAGGCGTGGGTCTTTGCCGACCGTTCGACCTCGCCGAAATTCTATTTTAATTTCAAAAAAGAACGCGAGTCCCTGGCAAAGAACCAGACGAGTTTTACTTCTCCCGTCACTCTTATCATCGGACTGAACGAAAGCCTGAAGATCCTCAGGTCCGAGGGACTGGAGAATGCTTTCAGGCGACACGAAAAACTCGCCCACGCCACGCGGGAGGCTGTAAAAGCATTGGGGCTCGATATGTTCACAAGGGAATCACCGAGCAACGCGGTCACCGCGATCAATGCTCCAAAAGACCTTGACGGGCAAGAAATCTACAAGAACCTGAGAGTAAAATACGGCATCACTGCAGCGGGGGGGCAGGGCCGGGCAAAAGGAAAAATCTTCAGGATCGCACACCTTGGATATGCCGGTACGTTCGATGTGATCACCGCGATCGCCGGGGTGGAGATGGTATTAAAAGGTATGGGGCACCCCCTGAAGCTCGGCACCGGCGTAGCAGTGGCCCAGGAATTATTAATGGCTTAGGAGGACCATATCAATGAAGGTTCTGGTAAGTGATAATATTTCGCCTAAAGGCATTGAGATACTGAAAAAGGCCGGCCTCCGTGTGGATGTAAAAACCGGCATGAAACCCGAGGAACTCAAGTCATGCATCGGTGAATACAGCGGTCTCATCATTCGTTCTGCGACAAAGGTCACCTCTGAAATCATCGACGCCGCGGTAAACCTGAGAGTTGTCGGAAGGGCCGGCTCCGGACTCGACAATGTCGACAGGAACGCTGCGTCCAAGAGGGGAATCGTTGTCATGAACACCCCCGGCGGAAATACTATCACTACAGCGGAACATTCCATGGCCCTGCTCTTTTCGGTAGCCAGACTCATCCCGCAGGCTAATGCTTCCATGAAGGCGAGGAAGTGGGAAAAGAAGAAATTCATGGGAGTTGAGCTCTTCAATAAGACGCTCGGGATCGTCGGACTTGGGAACATCGGAAGCCAGGTCGCAAAAAAGGCGCAGGGGCTCGAGATGAATGTCATCGCATATGATCCCTTCCTGAGCGAGGATACGGCAAAGGCCACCGGCATAAGGAAGGTCTCCCTCGACGAGATCTTCGAGCAGTCGGACTTCATTACCATACATTCGCCGTTGACTGCGGAGACCAGAGGACTGATCAATTCGAACACCATTGCAAAGATGAAAGACGGGGTCAGAATCATCAATTGTGCCCGGGGCGGGATCGTCAATGAGTCAGACCTCTACGAGGCTGTGAAGAGCGGTAAGGTGGCTGCTGCCGCCCTTGACGTATTCGAGCAGGAACCTCCGGGCGACAATCCCCTCCTGACCCTCGACAATGTGATCTGCACTCCCCACCTGGGGGCCTCCACGGAAGAAGCCCAGGAGAACGTGGCATTTGCAGTCGCTGAACAGGTTGCGGACTACCTCGTCCATGGTGTCATCAGAAACGCGGTCAATTTCCCGTCCATCCCGAGCGACCAGATCCCGCGGCTCACACCTTATATCAGTTTAGCGGAAAAACTGGGGGGGTTCTCCTCCCAGATATTCGAGGGGGGCGCGGATGAAATCACCGTCGAATTCAGGGGGGATGCCGCCGAGATAGATAACGCGCCGCTGACCATTGCCGCGATCAAAGGGTATCTCACGCCCATTCTCGTTGAAACAGTGAATTTTGTAAACGCTCCGCTCATCGCGAAGGAGCGTGGTATTGAGGTAAAGGAGATAAAGAGCTCGGACTCCGGGGATTACCTCAGCATGATAGCGCTTAGAATAAAATCCAGGGAAAAGGAAAGCTATCTCGCAGGGACGCTGTTCAGCAAGAAAGACCCACGAATCGTGCTCATCGATAATTTCAAGGTAGAGATTGTTCCCGAAGGAGAACTTCTGCTTATTTACAATAACGACAAGCCGGGTGTAATAGGCAATATCGGTACATTGCTGGGTCAAAATAATATCAATATAGCGAGGATGCATTTCGGGAGGGAGTCGGCAGGGGGCATGGCCATATCCGTCGTGAGCATCGACTCAACGCCTTCTTCTGAACTAATGGAAAAAATCAAGGGTCTGCCGAACATATTGTCGGTGCATCATATATGTCTCTGAACGGCCATGAAAAGAGATACGATCGAACTCATATGCCCTTGCCGGACCGTGCATCATTCAGAAAAAACCATAAGAGAGGTTTGAAATGCCTATAGCAATAGTTGTCGGCGCTCAGTGGGGGGACGAAGGCAAGGGGAAGCTGGTGGATGTTCTCTCCGAAAAAGCCGATATCGTAGCAAGATATCAGGGCGGCCATAATGCGGGACACACCGTCGTGATCAATGATGAGACATATATCCTTCATTTGGTCCCTTCGGGAATTCTCCACAAAGGGACAACCTGCATAATCGGTAACGGAGTTGTCGTCGAACCGTCTGCTCTGCTCAATGAAATTGCGGGACTGAAAAAAAGAGGAGTGAAAGTTTCCGGTAATCTCCTCATCAGTAAAAACGCCCACGTCATTATGCCTTATCACATCGCCCTGGATAATGTCCACGAAAAAATGAAAGGCCTTAAATGCATCGGGACAACGGGGAGAGGGATCGGGCCAGCCTACGTCGATAAAATGTCAAGAGTGGGGATCAGGGTTGGAGACCTGCTTAATCCCGACACACTTCGGGAGAAACTGACAGCAAACCTGAAACATGTAAATTTTCTTCTGAAGAACCTCTACCGGTCCAGGGGGTTCAATGCGGAAAAGATATTCCGTGATTATATGGCGTACGGGAAGAAGATCAGGCCGCATATCTCTGATACTGATATTGTTATCAATGAGGCGATATCCGGGGGCAGGACTATCCTGCTGGAAGGGGCACAGGGCGCACTGCTCGATATAGACCATGGCACCTACCCTTATGTTACCTCGTCCAATTCCGTCGCCGG
>JBECKU010000138.1:0-14995 GCA_040235385.1 Candidatus Sulfobium sp.
CGACAGGATCATTCATTCAAAGTCCTTCAGGAGGCTCAAACATAAAACGCAGGTATTTCTTGCACCCAAGGGAGATCATTACAGGACCCGGCTTACTCATGTCCTTGAAGTCTCCCAGATCGCCAGGACCGTTGCCAGAGCATTGAGACTCAATGAGGATCTCACGGAGGCTGTGGCGCTCGGTCACGACCTCGGACACACCCCTTTTGGACATGCCGGGGAGATGATACTCAGGGAAATACACCCCGGAGGTTTTGACCACTACAAGCAAAGCCTTAGAGTCGTCGATTTTCTCGAACGAAATGGCAAGGGGCTGAATCTCACGCACGAAGTAAGAAACGGCATCATCAAGCATTCAAAAGGCAAGGGCCTCATCATCCCGAAAAAAAAATCTTTACGGGCCGAAACCCTGGAAGGTCAGGTCGTGCGTATCTCTGACCTCATCGCGTACGTCAACCATGACCTCGATGACGCGCTACGGGCGGATGTACTCAGAAAAAAGGATATTCCCAAAATTATTCTTCGCACTCTCGGCGATACCCACGCCGAACGCATCGATACAATGGTAAAGGACCTCATCTTCACCTCCCTCTCGACAGACCTGGAGGAAATCCGCCTCAGCGAGAAGATATCTGAGATCGCTTGTCAGCTAAGGGATTTCCTTTATGAGCATGTTTATGAAAGTCCCGTGATCCGGAAAGAATTCAGAAAAGCGCAGAAGATAATGAAGGACCTTTATGAGTATTATCTCGAGCACATTGAAGAGGTCTTCCGGAACACACCGGTAGAAAAGAAACTGGACAGTAACAGGGTCGTCTGCGACTTCATCGCAGGGATGACCGACAGCTTCGCCCTTATAACATATGAAAAGCTCTTCCTCCCCCAGCAGTGGCATGTAATGTGAGTGTGTGTCATTATCCTTACCGGATAAATCTTGTGATTTCGAGATTACGATGTGACGTGTGCACCCGACGCGGATAATCCGGGCTTTGACTTATTGTCGCTGTAGCCAATGGAGAAAAGAGACATAGATCTGCTCACAGGTGACTACCGGGGAGAAGAGCAAGTTAAATGGTGGTATGGCCTTCTTCAGAAAATTAATAGTTTCGGAAAGATATGCGCGCGACCGTTCCGCCGACGAGTCTGCAGGTATCAGAAAAAACGAAACTATTATCGATTTCAAGTAGAACTGGAAAGGCGTGTCAAGGCGGTATCCTAATCCGGCATTTTTCGGTTGTGGTCCGTTAAACTCAGGAAACTCCAGATTACTTCACATAGAAAGCCCAGGAAAAACGAGTTAGAATTATCATTAAGAATACTTTCGACTATTAAGGAGAATTAAGTCATGAAGATTCTGGTGATAGGCGGTACGGGAACAGTCGGTTCCCAAGTCGTGCGCGAATTGCTCGCTCGCAAAGTGACGGTCCAGGTACTGACGCGCAACGCGGATCATGCGAAAGGTTTGCCCACAGGGGCTGAGGGTGTCATCGGCGACCTCCTCGATCCGGGCACAGTGCGTTCGGTGTTCAAGGGCGTAGACAAAGTATTCATGTTATTATCTGTGAGCACAACCGAAACCCATCAAGGACTAATGGCCTTGAACGGCATGCTTATGTCCGGGGTAAAACACATTGCATATATGTCGGTGCATAATCTGGAGCAAGCCCTCCAACTGCCGCACTTCGGCTCAAAGCTCCCTATCGAGACCGTCCTGAAGACCTCGGGGATTCCCTACACTATTCTGCGGCCGAATAATTTTTTCCAGAATGATTACTTGTTCAAGGACGCAATTATTAAGCATGGTGTTTACCCACAACCAATCGGTGCTATAGGTGTGTCGAGGGTAGACGTCCGGGATATCGCAGAGGCTGCGGCGATTGCTTTGACAACGCCAGGACATGAAGGGCAGACATATAACATAGTGGGCTCAGGTGTGCACACGGGACAGAACACTGCCGGGATTTGGAGCCGTGCTTTGGGAAAGACCATTTCTTACGGAGGCAACGATCTTGATGCGTGGGAGAAACAAGCGCTCCAGGTCCTGCCGGCATGGATGGTATTCGATTTCAGGCTAATGTATTCTTTTTTCCAGGACAGCGGCTTTAAGGCTAAGCAGTCTGACATAGAACGTCTGACGAATCTGCTCGGGCATGCTCCAAGGAGCTTCGAAGACTTCGCCATGGAGACGGCCAAAATCTGGAAGGCTTAACGCGCTAAAGTTCGTATCGAAAGAATGCTCACTCACCTGCAATCACAGCAGCACTTTATTTAGGAGGCGACGGAAAAAGTGCGTAAGGTGTCTGTGGTTCCTTATCCGGAGGAACATATGAGGGTACCGGCTCGCTGTCGGGTCTAAGATATCTTATAAAGTGATAGAGCGCGCGAAGGTCTTGCTCTTTCATTATATTGAGGTCGAACCACGGCATAGGAGGTCTCGCCTTCAGAGTCTTGGCCAGAGAAACCCATTGTTTCTCGGTAAGAGTGCCTATGAGAAGCCGCAAATTGGCAGGGTATGTTGTCCCCCAGGGTCCACGCCAGCCGAAACCACTTCCGGCAAGCCACAATTTTTCCGGCACCTTTCCCTCTGAAAGCAAAAAGTCGTGAGTATGGCAGTCATTGCAGCCCGCAATCTGGCTCAAGTAGCGTCCGTGCGCTATCAATTGTTTATCAACCGACATTTCTGCCCAGGCTTCCTCATTTAAGCTGATACCCCAAAAAACCACGCCTAACAAGCATACGGTAATTATCTGTAAAGTCTTGCACATGAGATCCTCCTGACAAATATCCAAGGAAATTCTGTATATAACCAAGTATATCACCGCATGCATCTCACAGGAAGGAAAGATCTACGCTCGGATAGGTTTCCGAACGTAAAGTTACATTCTGCCTTAAACGTTATTACATGATGCCCGTCGTGAGGGCTGATGTTGACATATCGACTATCTTGTGTTAAGGATTTAAAAGAAAGGAGAAAGCCATGGATTTAAAATTAAATAACTTGGAGGCAGTTGCGGTGATGAATGCGCTGCAAAATTACGTCAAAGCTCTAGAAAAGATGGGCGAAGAGAAAGGCGTTTTAACTGAGAAAAAAACTGTCAAGGATCTCATTAGCAGGATAGAGTCTATGCCCGCGGGTGAAGTTCCCTAGACCTGGTTTGCCGTCATAGGGTGCGCTCCATTTCGGCCTGCTTTCGGAAACCGACGTATTTTAGTTAATCTAAACACTGTTGTTCGTCGGTGAAGATGAGAGGCAAAAGTCCTTCCTGAAGCCGACACTTTTGCCTTCTGCGGTCAACGGCAAGGTTTCTTTCTGAAAATAATACTCCGCCAACAAGGACTGCCATGCGTGAAGCATCAAAATGCAGGCGTAGGCACAGTTCCCCATCCGCTCCCGTGTGGAAGGTCTTCAACGTCTAGCAGTTTCAGATTATGGACATCCACATCTACCATGAACTGAGGCACGCGCAGGGCGTCAATAGAGAAAAGGTCAGCGGGAGAATTTACGTCTACATTTTCTACTGATAAGAAAATGAGCCGCCGGATGATCCCTCTTCTCATCGCTGAATCATCTTGATGCACGTGCCTTCCGCCGTGCATCGCCTGGTGCCCTTCTCGCAGGTGCCTGAAAGGATGGAATATCCAGTCTGTGATCATGGAGATTGAATGGTGCCGTTCGAATAGTTTCCATTCCCCACCCGTGTCGGCGATCATGCCCTGCATGATATAGTCTCTCGGGATAAAATAGACGAGATAATGTTCTTTGTCCTGAATTCTCCTTTGCACTTGAGGCAGAGCGAGGATGTCGCTCATGCGGTGGCCCATCTTCAAGCCGTCTTCCGGAAGTATAGCTAGGGCTGTAACGTTTTTCGCCTTGGTCCATAGCGTGAGGGTATCAATGGTGTGTGCTCGCATCAAGAATGCTCCGCCCAGAAGAAGACCGCCGATTCCGCAAACAAAAGCAGCCCTTCCGATTCGCGAGGAGGGTGAAAGCAGCCTTTCAATTCCTTTGGGCAAGAACATGCCCGTTTCTTTCATATACGAGGCGTAGGTCTCTTTGTGAGCCTTCAGCATGCGGCGCTCCTCATCCTTTGCAAGCGCATAATAGACAAATATCATGAGAAGCCATAGTACGATGGTAAGGAACCTCGGCCAGAGAATTGCGAGGCCCAGCCCCGCCATGCCGAGTGCGACATATTGGGGATGCCGGATAAAGGAATAAAGACCCGAAAGCACAGCGCCCTTTTTCATTAACTTGGCAGTATAGATCTGGACAGCGCATACGAGGAAGACCGCCGTTCCAAGAACGAACATAACTGAGCCCATGACTCTGACAAACTGAAGGAACAAATCCTGAGATAGCACCATGTGTGGCATATAAAAGGCGCTGAGCCATCTGGTGGTTGGATATTTTGCGGTTTCGATCAGAAAGGGATTGAGGACGGAATAAAATAAGCCCGCAAAGGGGCTTATCATTATCAGGACTTCCAACGCAATAATAAAATAGAGTGCGATCGCGCTGTTAAAGACCGCTCTCCTTCTATTCATCCATGAGACTCCATCTTTGTATCAATATTTTAGATCAATGAGCCCTGTCAGTAAAGACGGCGCGTTGAACCCGAGAAATGCGTCGAGCTGAGATGGAAATTTATATCGGATCAGCTAGCCGGTTTTGCATCGTCGTCGGCATCGGCAAAGAAGACATGCATGGTAGGTCGTGAAATGGAACGGCAGTAGCATGAAGAAGAAATAAGAGAGAAAGATGAACGTATTGAAAGACTGGAGAAGGCGCGAGATGATGGTATTAACGGTAATCCTCAGTATTGCAATAATCTGAATACGTTTGTTTGCCGGTATATTCTTGATGATTCGGGAGCGGTCAAATAGTGAGAATTATAAGGTGGACGCAGAAGCCTCCACAATAAATTTGTAAATATTGCCTGCTCAGAATCTACTCAACGAGAGGCATCATTGGTCCGGCATTATGCATATCTTTTGATTCGGCTGAAGGAAGCTACGAAGTCTTTCCGGGGTGCTCTTGCGGATGTAACCGGCGAATGACGGTTTCCGGCACGTAACGATGCACAATCCAGACGCAGATCAGCAGCATGATGCCCACGATGATAAAGGGCAGTCGGAAGGAAAAGGTAGCCAATATCCCTGCAAGCAGGGGACCGACAGAAATGCCGAGGCCGAACCCCATTGTAGTGATGCTCATCTGGCGCCCCTCTCCGCCCGATATGGAGAGGTCTGCGGCAAGCGCCATGGCAGGCGCGGCAATGCCGGCGGAGCCGATGCCCTGTAATGCGCGCAAGCCGATCAGTTGGAGGGTCGTTTCGGCTTCACCAAGAAGGGCGGTCACCGGGGCCATCAGGAAGAGTCCCGCCATAATAAGGGGTTTGCGGCCGAGGCGGTCGGAGAGCCGCCCCACGGGAATCTGAAACAGCATCCTGCTTACCATCACGGCGCTGAACGCAAGCGCGAAACTGAAGGCCGACTCGTGAAGACGGATATTGAACTCTTTTTCGAGTGGTGTCACCATGGAAAAAGCAGCGGCCATGATAAATACGGAGAGCCCCGCGCCGATAATCCCCGGCGTGAGCAGTTCACGGTCGAGCACCTTGAAGACCGGCCTTTCACTGGAAACGCCGGCCGGCACGGCGGTTTCTTTGATCCATATATGCACCAGGATGATGCCGAGAACCACGAAGACGGTGCCGGCGTAGAAAGCTGCATTGAAGCCGAAACGGTCGAAGAGGTACCCGCCGAGGAGGGGCCCGGTGGAGAGACCGAGCATTCTCGATGTGCTGAATACCCCCATCGATCCGCCGCGTGTCTTTTTGTCCGTTGAAATCGCCATGATCGACATCGAGGCCGTGATGGTAAGAGCCAGGCCGACCCCCTGGAGTATTCTGAGCATAAGGATGTCTATGAAACGGTGCGCAAATATATAGGCGAAGGTGCCGGCCCCCATGAGGAGCAGTCCGCCCTGGATAAAGACCTTGCGCCTGTTCATCCGGTCGACCATAGCTCCTGCAAATGGCTGCAGGAGAGCGTTTATTAAGCCATAAAGGGATATTAGAAGACCCGCTCGCACCGTTTCCGGAAGGGGAAACCACGGCGCGGGCAATTTAGCGACATAAAGCGGAATGATGACAAAGAGGATGCTGTTTCCCACGGCGTCACCCAGCCTCGCCGCAGACAGGGCCAGGACAACCTTGTTCGCACCGATTCTTTCAAGAGACTCCCGCATCAATACTCCCGGATAGTAGAAAAATCGTCTTCCACAGAGGAAGGAAACAAATCGGAACCGGCGCCTTCGCAACGAGCCGCTTCTCAAAAAAGCAGCGCTGACAAAATTCACTGCCAGCGCTGCTTTTACTCTCTAGACCTAAAAAAGGCCGTTTATTCTTCCTGCATCGATATTGCGGTCACAGGACAGGAATCCACAGCCTCTTCGCAATTGCATGTGTTGCAGGCATGGGCATTGATCACTACCGCCTTGTCGTCTTGCATCTGAAAGACTTCAGGGCAAATGGCTTCGCATGTTGCACAGCCTTCACATGCATCGTAATCTACAACGGGTATCTTCATAATCTGTCTCCTTCATAAAAATTTTTATATTACCTGCTTTGAACTGCTCTTTATTTATTTTATAAAATTTTCCCGTCAAACGCTAATTTTTGTCCGGACTCCATGTTTTCTCAGTAGTCCGGATTTATATACCGTCGGGATGCGGTCGGCTGCTTTGTGATATAATTCATCTCCATGGATTTAAAAAAGCTGGTCAAAAAAGAGGTGCGGTCATTACAGGCATATAACGCCAGGGAAATCGCCTGCAAGGCCAAGCTGGATGCCAACGAAAGCCCCTTCGGGTTCGATATCGACGTGAAGGTCTTCGAGAGTGTCCGGACGAACCGGTATCCCGATCCCGAAGCAAAGACACTCAAAAAACTCCTGGCAAAGGATTACCGGGTTGACAGCTCCAACATCCTTCAGGGGAACGGCTCCGACGAACTGATTTATTACCTTATTACGACTTTCGGGGGACCGGTCCTTTATCCTGTTCCCACCTTCTCGATGTACGGCATAATCTCACAGGCCTTGGGAGAAAAAAGGGTGGAGGTCCCTCTCGATGATGACTTCGATCTCGACGTCGACAGGATGTTGAAAGCAATCAAAAAGGAGAGGCCGAAGCTCATCTTTCTCAGCAGCCCCAACAACCCCACGGGCAATTGTTTTTCCGCAGACAGCATACTAAAAATTGTGGAAGCTTCGCGCGGGCTCGTCGTCGTCGACGAGGCATACCAGCCCTTTGCCGGCGGCAGAGGATTTCTCCCACTGCTGAAGGACTACGAGAACCTTTTAATCATGAGGACTCTGAGCAAAATAGGTCTTGCGGCACTAAGATTGGGCTTCCTCGTCGCGGACGCCCGGATTATAGCCGAGGTAAACAAAGTGCGGCTTCCCTTCAATGTCAATTCCTTCTCTCAGACAATGGCTGTAAAAGCCTTGAAAGAGAAAAGGGTCTTGCGCTCATTTATCAACAATATCGTGTCGGAAAGGGAGCGACTATTAAAAGAGATGAATGAAATCGCCGGGACCTCACCTTTTCCGTCGGAGGCCAATTTTGTCCTTTTCAAGGTGAAAGATCCGTCCGGGCTTCACAATTCTCTCCTCAATAAAGGTATTCTCGTAAGAAATATCAAAGATAGCGTACCAGGGTGTCTCAGGGTGACTATTGGAACGCGCGAAGAAAACACCGCGTTTATGACGGAACTGAAAAGAATCCTGGAACGTCGCCGTTTTTAATTCAGTTCCCGGGGGGATATATTGAGAACGCTTTTTAACGTTTATTAAAGGGAGACGAGATGAAGAGATCAGCGAAGATTGAGAGAAAGACAAAAGAAACTGATATAAAAGTCGAGGTGAATCTCGAAGGTACCGGTAAATATTCCGTCGATACTTCGATCCCTTTTCTCGACCACATGCTCTCTCTCATGTGCAAGCACGGATCTTTCGACCTCAAAGTCAAGGCCAGGGGTGATGTCGATATTGATGACCACCACACCGTCGAGGACATCGGAATAGTCCTGGGCAAAGTGTTCAGAGAAGCTCTCGGCGATATGAAGGGGATCAACCGCTATGGACTGTCCTCGGTGCCCATGGACGAGTCTCTGGCCTCGGTGACCCTCGATATCAGCGGAAGGTCTTTTCTCGTATACAAAGTCGATTTCCCCAAGAGAAGCAAACTGAAAGGCTTCGATCCCGATCTCATAGAAGATTTTTTTCACGCCTTCGCGAGCAATGCCGGAATCACGCTCCATGTCAGGATGCACTATGGAAGAAACACCCATCACATTATCGAGGCGATCTTCAAGGCCCTCGGACGCGCCCTGAGACAGGCCACGGAAAAAGACCCGAGGGTCAGAGGGATCCCCTCTACAAAAGGAAAAATCTAAAAGAATATATTAATCTAATGTCCTCCGGACCCACGCCCCTGATCGACCTGATTCCCTTGAAAGAAATCCGTTATGTGCTTCTGGACATGGATGGGACTATTCTGGACAAGCATTTCGATGACTACTTCTGGGAACATCTCCTTCCCGAGAAATATGCAGAGAAAAATAATATAACATTTGGGAAGGCAAAAGAAGAATTGCTCGGCAAGTATAAAATCCATGAAGGCACGCTCAACTGGACGGACATCGATTTCTGGTCAAGGGAGGTAGATATAGATATTCCCGCCCTGAAAGAACAGATACGGCATCTCATTGAGGTCCATCCCCATGTGGAGGAATTCCTCGCTATGCTGAAACGTCAGAGGAAAAATATCTTCCTCGTCACCAACGCTCACTATAAGGTCCTCGACCTCAAGCTTAAAAAGACGCAGCTCGGGAAATATTTCGATTCCGCGGTGACTTCCTTCGAAATAGGCTATCCGAAGGAAATGACGGAATTCTGGGAGATGGTCCAAAAAAAACTCGGTTTCGATAAAAACAAGACGCTTTTCATAGACGATACCAAGGCCGTCCTCAAGACCGCGAAGTCATTCGGTATCAGATTTATACTGTACAAGGCTTACTCGAGCTCCAGGGCTGCGGAAGGCGAATCTAAAGAGTTCCCGTCCATCAGCGACTTCAGGGACCTCATGCCGCCCACCTGACCAAACGGCGGCTTCTTTTCTTTTGCTCGGCTGTCTTTCAAAATCGTGATATAATCAGATTATGAAATGGATAACGTACCGAATCCCTCAACTTTTACTGCAACTTTTGCTGATTGTTTCTCTCGTCTCGTGCGCGACCGGTCCCATGCTCTCCACAAGGCCGGCCGATACGAAGGATCTCGCAGGTTCCTTCACACTTGTTCTTTACGGCTGCAATTACATGAACGACCTGGAGACCGTTGCCGTTCTGGATGCCGAAGGAGACGAATATACATTTCAGCCGTACGCCCCTGATTTCCAATACCGACTGTGGAAAGGCGTCCCTGCCCAAAAGGCCGTTGAGGCGGCCGAGGAATTCGTGCATTGTAATCCTTCTTTTTCCCGTGTCCAGGTTAGCAGTATAGTTGACGCCGGGGGGAAGACGATAGGCTATGAGATAAGACCGCTTTATCTTCCCTTCGCCTACGGCCTTTCCGATGTAATCGATGTCTTATACTGGCTGCGGGGGAATAAGGTGTTCTTTTCTGTGAAATTGCTTCCCCCCATCGAACACATGCTCAATACCGGCACGGACAGGGATAGTAACTCAAGGTGATTTTTTCTCTTCGCCCCCTATAGACATGGAGAGTTTATATCTGGTATGTTATCACAATGGGTTGGAAGAATAACCTTTTCGATGACGATACGGCGAAGGAATCAGCTGATCGGTCTTCTCACGCTTCCGATACTAAAACCAGGGAGGTTCCGAATTTGGATAGACTGAAAAATCTGGAAGAGAAGATTTCTGTCGCTGTGGACAGAGTGAAGGCGCTGAAAGAAGAAAAGATCGTCCTTGAAAAGAAGATACGAGAACTCGAAGCACTGTTGAACGAGAAAAATCAGGAGATAGAGTCATTGAGTTCCGAGAAAAGCTCAATAGGCAACCAGATCGAGACGCTCCTGAACGAACTTGAGACGATAGAACTCTGAGGGGCATAACCCCCGGGATGGAAAACCAATGGGAAGTGTCGAGGTCAACATATTAGGACAAAAATATACCGTCAAAGGCGACGCGCCCGAAGAATACATCAAACAGCTCGCGTTGTTCGTGGACGAAAAGCTCAAGGAGGTCTATAACTCATCTCCCGGAATTACTCCCTTGAAGGCCGCCATTCTGACTTCATTGAATATCGCGGACGAACTCCGCAGATTTCAGGAGACCCAGGACAATATAACGCGGAATATCGAGGAAAGGGCAAATGCCCTGACCGGTCTGTTCGACTGAATCTTTCCTTATTTTTCCCTGATCAGGTTGTCGATGTCCTTCGACAACTTGATATTTCCATGTTCCACAAACTGATGGCAAAAGAAACAATCTATCTGTTTCTTTGTAACATGCTGCCGGTGAACGAAACCGGCATCACCATATTTTTCGGTCCTGTTTATATGGCAGAAGAAGCATCTTTCCTTGGGGACCTCGCCTTCACCAATGGTTACGGCAGTATGACAACCGGTGCATAAAGCGCCGTTTTCGATAGCCTCAAGGTGGCCTATACGTTTTCCGTGATACCATACATTTCTTTTCAGCCTGCCGTGACAATCCGTGCATGTCGTATTGCCCTGCCCTGAATTTTCCGTGGCAAGATGGCATATAAAACAGACATTCATAGATACCTTCATATGTTCGCCCTGTACGATATCGGAATGGCAGCTTCGGCAGTGCAGGTTAATCCCCCGTCTGTGTTCATTAAAATGGGGCTTATGATCAAAAACGATATTCCATCTGGTAAGATTTTCCTCCGATTCGATCAATCTTTTCTCATGGCAGCCCGGTTGCAGGCACTTCGAGTCAGGGACCCTGGTCAGAGGCCTGGGATTATAGGTCCCCAGAATAAAACGGAGTTGTCCGGAAAGGGCGTTCAGAGGTCCGTACTCATGGCATTTGAGGCAGGGGACCATATTGTGGGACGATCTCGACCACTTATTGTAAAAAGGAGTAATAAAATGACAATATTTGCAGATCGAAGGCTTCTCTATCATTACTTCTTTCACCAGAAAATACGTTATAATAGAGAAAGAGAAAAAGATGCCAAGGAATATTACCGCTATCTTCCCTCTCATGACCCCGTCGTTCATGGCGTATTATACAAAATTGGTTCTTTTTATAAGCTAACAATTAGCGAACATATAATTCACCGGAAAAATCATGAAAAATCAAACGCTTGATTTTTTTTCATTTTTTCGCTTGACACGTACAATATCTTGTGGTTTAATTTTGTCTGAATACAAATTATAGTAATAAAATATCCTCAAAAATCGGGGGGTTCATGGAAGCAAATACTGCAAAAATCATTCTTTCACCCAATTCCTTGAAGGTGCTCGAAAAGAGATACTTAAAAAGAGACGAGGAAGGCAATGTCATCGAGACGGCCGAGAACCTTTTCCGCCGCATCGCCGGAACAATCGCTTCAGCCGATTCCGCATACGGGAAATCCGATGCGGAGGTTCTGTCGACGGAAGAAGAGTTTTATTCGATGATAACCTCTCTGGAATTTCTCCCCAACAGCCCCACTCTCATGAATGCGGGAAGAAGACTCGGCCAATTGAGCGCGTGTTTCGTGCTTCCGGTGGATGATTCCATGGAATCCATCTTTGATGCCGTCAAGTATACAGCCATCATTCATAAATCCGGAGGAGGTACGGGCTTCAGCTTCTCCAACCTGAGGCCGGGTGGAGACATCGTAGGCTCGACAAAGGGTGTCTCTTCGGGGCCCATATCCTTTATGACCGTATTCGATACCGCAACAGAAGCGGTAAAGCAGGGGGGAACACGCAGGGGGGCAAACATGGGAATATTGCGTGTGGACCATCCCGATATTCTCAAATTCATCACCGCAAAGGACAACAACAGCCGTTTTAACAACTTCAATATCTCGGTTGCGGTTACCGACAGTTTTATGCAGGCCGTGAAAGAGGACGGCGAATACGACCTGGTCAATCCCCGGACTGGAAAAGTCGTGAAGAGTCTCCGTGCGAAAGAGGTTTTTGATACTATTGTAAATCATGCATGGAAAAACGGAGAACCGGGGGTTGTATTCATCGACAGGATCAATCAATCAAATCCCACCCCTCTTGTCGGTCATATAGAGTCGACGAATCCTTGCGGCGAGCAACCTTTGCTCCCATACGAATCCTGTAATCTCGGCTCGATAAACCTGGCCAAAATGGCGGCCGGCGAATCGATAGACTATCAGAAACTGAAAAAGACGGTATGGAAGGCCGTTCACTTTCTCGATAATGTGATAGACGTCAACCGATATCCTTTGAAAAAGATAGACGAAGTTACAAAGTCCAACAGAAAGATAGGCCTTGGGGTCATGGGATGGGCGGACATGCTGATCCGTATCGGTATCCCCTATAATTCCGACCGGGCGATCAGTCTCGCCGAAGAGGTGATGGGATTCATCCAGCGTGAGGGAAAGAATGCCTCGGCCACCCTGGCCGAAGAACGAGGGGCCTTCCCGAATTATGCCGGGAGTATTTACGACGGCAAGATAAATTTGAGAAACGCCACTGTCACGACGATCGCTCCTACCGGTACTCTTTCGATACTGGCAGGATGTTCTTCCGGCGTAGAACCTCTTTTCGCCGTTTCTTATGTGCGGAACGTCATGGAGGGCACCAAACTCATAGAGGTCAATCCCTACTTCGAGAAAGTCGCAAAAGAACGCGGCTTCTGGTCACGTGACCTCATGGAACGGATCGCGGAAAAAGGGTCGTTGCACGATTTTTCTGAAGTTCCGGAAGACGTAAAGGCCCTCTTTGTCACGGCCCATGACATAACGCCGATGGAACACGTGGCAATGCAGGCAGCCTTTCAGAAATACGTTGACAATGCGGTCTCAAAAACGGTCAATTTTCCCCACAACGCCCGCCCCCAGGATGTGGAAGACGTCTATCTTTTTGCCTTCAAACTTGGATGTAAGGGTGTCACCGTGTACCGGGACGGTTCCCGGGAAGAACAGGTGCTTTCCACCGGGAAAACGAAAAAAGAGGCTGAGCCGGCCCATACAAAGATAGTGCCGAGGAAGCGCCCGGAGACGATAAAGGGCGAAACGCGCGGGATGAAGACAGGCTGCGGCAATATCTACGTCACGGTGAATGAGGACGAGAATGGACAAGTCTTCGAACTATTCACCCATATGGGCAAGGCGGGAGGATGCGCAGCAAGCCAGGCAGAGGCTATCGGCAGGTTGGTAAGCCTTGCTCTCAGGTCAAATATTGAACCTGAAGAGATCATAAACCAGCTAAAGGCCATTACCTGCCACGAACAGACATGGTCTCAGGGCGGAAAAATCACCTCCTGCTCTGATGCCATAGCCAAGGCCCTCGAAAAATATCTGCAGCGCGGAGAAAAGGGCAACGGCAATGGCGGAAACGGTCATGGAGAGGTCATGCGCATAGGCGCTTGTCCCGAATGCGGCGGTGCGGTCGAACACGAAGGGGGCTGTGCTGTATGTCATAGCTGCGGTTTCACAAAATGCGGATAGCGAAGGGTTCTGTCAAAGATACAGCCGTTTGGAGGTAAATATGAAGCATAAGACGCACGCGTGCATCGCCTTCATTGTCGGCAGACTCATTGCCGGCAAGACCGTGACCTCGATTTACGATTATTCCCAGTCTGCGCAGATCAATACGTCCTCACTCCCCGACGAAAAATGCCTCAGGAGCTTCGATTACATCAACTGGAGTTATCTGTCGGGAGCCCGAACCATCAGTAAATATCAGTTTTTATGTAATGCGGGGCATCATATCGACCTTTCGGTCAAGGGAAACACCTTCATCGGCTGCATCCGCGATTGTTCCACCCATTTCATCGGGACGGTAAAAGGCGATTCCGTTTACCTCTTCGATCAAAAGGAATCCGCTCATTTTAATTTCCGGATCTCCGGCCCTGCTCTGGGGCACTGAGCTTTTTCATCGGAATAAAAAAGAGAGATACTCCGGAAATCATGAAACTGGTTCGCCAGGGGCCATTTCCTTAAAATACCTCCTGATTCAGGAGAAAAAATGCGGATATGAGTTATCGACATTTCATAAATACCAAATGTGAATTCCTTCCGTGTCATGCGTTGGATGATTGGTTTTCATGCCTCTTCTGTTATTGTCCTTTATTTTTGCTTCCCTGCCCGGGGATCTTTTCAGTATTGCCATCCGGCATGAAGGACTGCTCTCAATGCGTTCTGCCCCACGCAGAAAATGGCTGGGACATCGTTCAGGAATACCTTCGAAATCACCTTTACCATGAGAACCCACAGAAGAAACTGCCCTTTGAATAATGCCTGTCCGATCTCCAAAACAGGAGAATTAAACGCTCTCGTCACTAATGCAAATTAAAATCGGAAATAGCGGAATTTCACAATGTTTTCAGCCGGCATTTCCTCCTTCTCAATCAGTTTCTTCTTTTGCGAAACGCCGGTTGAAGACATCACCAGAATCATATACAATACCCCGCTCAGAATAGCTGCGAGCAGGAGGACGCTGAAAAAAAATTTCGGTCGCAGATACATGAGAAAAAGAAGAACCCCTGCTGCTGCTAAAGTAAGAAGCGGATTGGCCTTCATGAAAACCGTAATTTCATTGACAATATGCGACATATCCATGAGTTTCAAATCAATTATACCATAAGCGTAAGAGATTGAAGCGGCACGAATAGATACCAGGGAAAGTGTATCACCCGGCGAAAGTCTTCAGGAACTGCAGATTCCATCCCCCGGGTGCCTTATAGTATCATACCAAAGGAATAACAACACGGAAAAGAACTTATAAAATGGAATCAACATGGTTCAGAAG
>JBECKU010000142.1:0-7138 GCA_040235385.1 Candidatus Sulfobium sp.
GTAGCCGGTCAAACACCGAAGTCCATTGCCGCCTTCTCCAATCTCAAACATATCTGCGAGGAGCATCTCGAGGGCCAGTATCATATCGAGGTGATCGACCTCCAGAAAAATCCCACGCTCGCCAGGGGCGACCAGATACTCGCCGTCCCGACCCTGGTAAGGAAACTGCCTGAGCCTGTCAGGAAGATAATAGGCGACCTCTCCAATACTGAGAGGGTCCTGGTAGGGCTCGATCTGAAGAAAATGCAGTAGAAGGAGGATCATGGCAGCAGTAAAACGCAACAAAATTGCCAAAGAGCTGGAGAAAAAGGCCCGCCTGGACGACGACCGGAAGTATGTCCTGAGACTCTATGTTACGGGGAGCACACCCAAGTCCATGCGAGCGGTCAGGAATATCAAGGAGATATGTGAAGAACATTTAAAGGGGCGCTACGAACTCGAGGTGATCGATATCTACAATAATCCCATTCTCTCCAGAGGGGACCAGATCCTGGCAGCCCCCACTCTTATTAAAAAGCTCCCCCTTCCCTTGAGGAAATTAATCGGAGATATGTCCGATACTGAAAAGGTGCTTCTGGGCCTCGAGTTGAAGCCGAAAAAAAAGGGTCGTTCAAAGGATGAGTAGCCGCACCAAACAAAAAGAGAAGACTAAAGCCGAACTTCTCCTTGAAATCCAGGACCTCCGTGTGAGCCTCGCAGAGGCCGAGGAGACACTGAGGGCTATCCGGAGCGGCGAGGTCGATGCCGTGGTCGTGGCCGGACCTCAAGGAGAGCAAGTCTATACGCTCGTGGGAGCGGAGCGTCCTTACAGGGTATTTTTTGAAGAGATGAACGAGGGTGCGGTCACCCTTGCCGAAGACGGCACTATAATGTATTGCAACGGACGGTTTGCCGAAATGCTCAATCTTCCGATGGAAAAGATCGTGGGGTTTTCTATGAGCAGCTTTATCGCCGTCGGGGATCTCAAAAAATTCGAGACGGTCCGGAAAGGGAGCATTCAGAACAGTTGCAGGGCAGAGTTTCAACTGAAACGAAAGAAGGCAGGCCTCTTCCCGGCTTTCCTTTCCTGCCGTACTCTTATTATCGAGGATGTTTCCTCGGTTTTCGTGGTTATTACTGACATATCCGAATTGAAGCAGGCGGAGGAGGCCCTGAAGAAAGCACATGATGAGCTTGAAATGAAGGTGAAAGAACGGACGTCGGAACTTAAGCAGTCGAACAGGGAATTGGAGGCATTCGCATATTCCGTCTCTCATGATCTGCGAGCACCACTGAGGAGCATAGACGGTTTCAACAAGATCCTTCTTGAAGACTATCAGGAACGAATCGATGCAGCAGGCCGGGACTATCTGAAGCGAATCAGAAACGCGACTGTCAGGATGGACCGACTCATCGACGACCTGCTGACCCTGTCCAGGATCATACGACAGGAGATCCATGTCGCACCCGTCAACCTCAGCAATATCGTCGAGGATATAGCATGGAAACTTAAGGGCCGCGAATCCGCACGGAAAGGTGAATTTGTTATCGAAAAAGACGTAAGGGTCCAGGGCGATTACGGTCTTCTTAGGATCGCGATGGAGAACCTTCTTGAAAACGCCTGGAAGTTCAGCTCGCTCAATAAGTCGGTAAGGATCGAGTTCGGAGAGACGAAGCAGAACGGTTCTCCGGTCTACTATCTTCGGGACGACGGGGCGGGTTTTGACATGGCATACTCGGACAAGCTCTTTCATCCTTTCCAGCGCCTCCATTCAGAGAAGGAGTTCCCGGGGACCGGCATAGGACTGGCGACGGTATCCCGCATTATAAAGCGTCACGGAGGAAACATCCGGGCCGAGAGCGCAAAGGGCAAGGGAACGACTTTTTATTTTACTTTGGGGAAATGAACGCTAATATTCTTTAACGGGGTTAAGGTTGAGGATTCGTCTGATCGAGACGAATTCTCCCAGGTGATAAGCGTTGTGATCGGCGACCACAAGGACCTCTCGTAATATAGTATAATCAGGTGCATGGGGGATGGGGGCGAAGAAATCAGTTTTGGGGTTTTTGACGAGTTTAGATATCGCCTTGAGGTCGGCCTTGAACCGGGTTACCGTTTTTTTCCACTCGGAGACAATCGCCATTCTGTCGACGGGAGGCCAGTAGCCGTCAGGAAAGTCCGGCGAGACGTGCTTCGGGTTAACTACGAACTGAAGGATATCCCACTGGGCGATCCTCATATGCTCGAGCAGGTGCCAGATCGTATAACTCCCATTGGGTACCCTCGTATTGATCCGATCGAGCGGAAAGCCTGTTAGGGCGTTCTGAAAATCCATGTGGGCATTTCCTCCCTCAAGAAGCGCGAGAAGCTGCTCGCGAATAATCTTGCTGCTGCCTGTTTCTGAGTCAGAGGATTTTATGACTGTCTCCTTTTATATCTAGACCTTATCAGGGGGGAAGCCTCTTGTCAATAAACCGCTCTTCGGCCGGATCTGCTACACGACAGAGGCTTTGCCGATGTGGTACTCTGAACAGGTGATGGTATTGCGCGGTGACAGCGAAGATGAATGAAAAAAAGATAAAGGGGACTATAGTCCAATGGTGCCGGGACGACTACGGTGAGATCGTGGTTGCCGATGACGGTGACATGCGGTCTTTATATTTCGGTGACGGCATCCTTCAGAGCGTCATCCGGCTTGATCGGCCGGAGATACTTATCGAAGGGTATAACCATGCCATGATGAGCGCCTTGATATTCAGGGATTCTCCGCAGTCCGTCCTTATGATCGGTCTCGGCGGCTGCTCGCTGGTAAATTTCATGATGAATGCCTTCCCGGGCTGTAACGTCGACGTTGTAGAGATCAGACAACGGGTAATAGAGATCGCTTCCGACTTTTTTCTTGCACGCAAAGAGCATCCTGTTTTGAAGATATACCATGCCCGGGGAGAGGATTTTATCAGACAACGGGGAGCGGACTTCAGGAACTACGATCTGATTTTTGTAGATGCCTTTGATGACGAAGGCCCTGCAGCCGGACTGCACGACTTTCGGTTTCTCGGAGAGTGCCGGTCGCGGCTCAATGAAGGCGGGGTATTTGCGATAAATCTCTGGACCCGCCCCAAAGATAATTTTCCGGCTTTGTTCGATATGGTTCGCGAGGTCTTTCAGACCAATGCGCTCAAGCTTTGTCTTTCGGATTCCTATGAGAATGCCGTTGTATTCGGACTCGATAAACCCTTATGCCGTAACCTACCTTCATACAGGCAGCTTGCCAGAAAGCTGCAGGTACGCTATGCCATCAACTTTCCTAAATATCTTAAATATTTATATTGGCAGAATTCGGGTTGATGGGAGAAGAAACTGTGTCTGCCGGACTTAGAACGCCTATCTGAGAAGAAAACAAGCGATTAGAGAGGCAAGAACGATCATGAAAGCAATCAGCACAAAGAGCTTCGTTACCGAAGGGGATCTTTCCTCCGACCCGGACTTATTAAAGTTCGAGCCTTTCCGGGCTTCGGATCGTTCCGGTTTTTCGCCTGTTTTCTTTGATGCTTTACCCCTCTTCATTTTTATATCCAGGAGTTCGGATATCTTGAAATCTTCATACCGCACTTCCATCCCCGTCGACGGCATCGCTTCCCCGCATTTTCGGCAAATCTGTCCGGCGTCCATCTCTTCTGCACATCGCGGGCATTTCACAGAATAAGCTCCTCTCTTGGCATTATTATAGCAGCCATTCGTATAACCACGTCTCGGACCTCTTTTCTCTCAAGGTTTTCTCAACATTTTTCTGAGGATCTTTCCGGGCATGGTTTCTGCGGTGTGGATCGCACCTGCGGGGCAGACCTCAAGACAGCAATAGCACCGGATACATTTTCCGTAATCAAAGCTCACTTTCTTCTTCTCTTTTTTTATCGCCCCGACAGGGCAGTAGTTCCAACATTCCCCGCAGAGCCTGCAGTCTTTATCGGCCTCGGGCCTTTGCACGAGATGTCTTCGCATCAGTCCGTGAAATATCTTCGGTCCGAAGACAAGATTCCCTATTTCCGGTAGCCTGAATCCATCGATCCGGGGTGCGGACCCACCTGCCGCAAGCGAAGGTCCGTTTAGGCCCATCTCCCCCGCGATCCTGTTAGTAAGAAGCCGCCCGGGTTCGAGACCGAGCATCCCGCAGACAGCGGCATCGCATTCAAAAGGGTCTCCGGCCCCGATAATCACTCCAAGCTCTCTCGGAGTACCTCCCTTTCCGGGCCCCTGTCCCTCCATTGCAAGAATACCGTCCATAATCGTGACAGCGGGATTAAGCGTTTTACATATGAGGACGAGGAGACGGGCGAACATCTCCCTGTCCTCTCCTGTCCTGAAATGCCATTCCGGTTTTCTCATTCCCACGACACAGCCGAAGAGGTTCTTCACCCCCAGGGTGAGTAGCATCTGGGAGTGGGTCTTGAGCTTGGGCAGGTTGATGATGATATCGGCCTCGACGGCATCGCTCGACAATTCGATTTTGTTGAAAGGCGGACCGATATCGACGGGGACGGATTCCCTGAATTCGCGATATTCGACATCAAGCCCGGAGAGCTCCTTCGTAAAACCGCCTTCTTTGAGGACCCTAGGGAACGTCCCCATTGCAGGACTGTCTGCGATAAGGGGGCGGGCCCCCTGTTCAATGCAATACTCTGCGGCCACCCTGACTATCAGGGGATGGGTTATCATCGCCTTTTCCGGTGGAGCCGGGGCGAGAAAATTCGGTTTGATGAGGACCCGTGTTTGTCCGGTTATCGTCCCGGCGAACCTGTCCAGGATGCGGAAGATAGATGTTCTGAGAGTTTCGTAGTCATATCTCGCAGTTTCAAAAATTATTTCCGCCATCAACTATTCTAAAAGATAATGGCATAATAAACATCCCCGACCGTCGTTCAAAGCGCTACTTTAATATTTTTCCTATAAGCACTTCGTCAATAAAATCCGTCCCTACCCGGATGCGGTGCTTCCTTATCCCTTCTTCTTTGAACCCGGCCTTGCCGAAAAGGTGCAGAGACCGCCTATTTGGGGTGAAGATACTCGCCTCCATTTTTCTGTAGCCGCTCTCTTTTGCCCATTTCACCGCATAGGAAAGCATCTTAGACCCGATTCCAAGCCCCCTGAGCTCTTCCCTGAGGTGAAGTCCCACATGGAGGATATGGGCGGTTTCATCCCGTTGTCCGCAGTCTGCCTGCAACGCCGCGAGACATCCGACGACTTCCCGGTCCGAGACCGCCACGATGAGAAGGTTCTTGTCCCGGTCGAGACCTTCAATGAAATCCTTTTCTGACGGCGCATCTTTTCCGTACTGCTCCATGAGGACGTAGCTCCGTTCGAGCGCATTTGAACGTATGGTGTCGAGAATCTCGCAGGAATCCCCCGGCTCAGCAGGTCTGAGCGTGACCTTCGACCCGTCCTTTGCGGTAAATGTCTGAACTGCCCGCATATTACCTCGTTGTTACAGTAAGCCGATTAAAAAGAGTCCGGCGTGATGAAAAAAAGGGCCATAGTCGGGGCACCTCAGCCGGTTTATAGATTGATTAATATCTTTTTTATAACTGCACTGTCGGTTGTGTCGGCGTTTACGTGAATCAGAATAATAATATGCCGATTCTATGGCTTTTTTCAGCATGCCGGACTCTTTTCATTGAAAAATGATTACTTTACGATCTTCTGCTTCAGTTCCTTCAACTGGGCGATATGTTTCTGTTCCCAGCCCATAAGTTCCTCGAACAGGACTTTCATATTCGTATCTTCAGACTGCTCAGCGAGTTTATGGTAGAGAGTGTATTCCTTTGCTTCGACCTTTAGGGCGAAGTTGATCGCGCCCTCATCATCGAGATAGGTAAATTCATCTATTCTCGCCTCAAGGTCTTTGAGGGGCATCCCGCCCTCGACGATCTCGGGCTCGACACTTTTTGAAAATTCCTCGAAGGAGAGCATATCCCAGTCCTCCATCAGCCCCTGGTAAAGGTATTGAACGTACCGCGTATGTTCGGCCTCCCATCGGGCGAGGTCGGAGAAGGCCTTTTTCGCCTCTTCATTTTGGGCTTTCCCTGAGACGTCCTCGTAAAACTGGTTTATACCCTTTTCCATCATGTAAACATCCATGAGCGCCTGAATAATTCCCTCTTTTGCATTGATCATGTCTTCCTCCTCCATATAATTAGTCAATATGTTTCTGAGGTCCTATATACATTATGGCAATATTTTCCCTTGGGTAGAAATTTTTTTTTGGCTTGTTCCGATTGCGGGCCGGCAAGAAAGCCCTCAAGCCATGAAGCGATAGATCAAAAAATACTGAACTTGAAATATTTCTTGGGATGATCTTTTATATCACTCGTCAGTCTTCTGAGCTCCGTAATGGTTTCCTTTAGTTCCCGGGCAAGCTCTTCGTCGTTCACCAATGTCCCGGCGACCCCTTTACCCTTATCAATATCCTGCAGAATGACGGTGAGTTTTTCCGTCGCGCTGCTGAGATTGTCGTAGAGAACAGGGTCCTCTACGAGCTTTCTGAAAGTCCCCCTGCTTTCATTGATTTCCTTGCTGAACTGCTCGAGGGAAATGGAAGCAGACAACAGCCTGTCATAAAGTGCGGGGTCCTCGACAAGCTTCTTGAACGTTCCGGAGCTCTGGTTGACAGTTCTGCTCAGTTCCTGGAGGGAAGACACAGTTGCCTTTAGATCATTATAAAGAGAAGGGTCTTTCATAAGCATCATTATCGTCCCTTTTGATTCTCTGATGTCTCCCAACAGCAAGGAGAGCTTCTTTGTGCTCTCGGTGAGATTGTTGTATACCTCGGGGTCTGTCAGAAATTTCGCGAGAGTACCCTCGCTCTTTTCGATCCTGGTGATAAGGTCGCTCAGTTTCTCGATGGAGGTAGCGCTCGTATCCATAATATCCTGAAACTCGATCTGTGCATTCCCCTCGATGATGTCTCCTTCGTGCAGGGGTTCCGCCCCCGGAGAACCGGTGGACAGTTCGATGTATTTGTCGCCGAGAAGACCCATGGTGAGGACAGTAGCACGTGAATCTTTTTTCAGGAACCCCATGACGTCCTTGTCGACAGAAATATGCACAATCGTACCGTGTTTCTGACTGAGGTCCAACCCTTTGACGGAGCCCACTTCGATT
>JBECKU010000145.1:0-2621 GCA_040235385.1 Candidatus Sulfobium sp.
TATCCTCGTTGTTATCGGGCGTGACGCCGCTGCAGAGGAGTTTTACCTGGAGGCGGTAGAACGCGGACTTGAGGATTATATGGTACCTTTCAGCAAGGCAAGGGCATATTATCTGAAAGGCGACCCGGGAAATGCCCGGATCTTCCTGAGAGCGGCGGCCGCAATGGAGGACGCTCCTGAGGCGATAAGGGAAACGGCGGCCCCATAGCCGAGGTTAAAAGGATGGATGATCATCCCGGACGAGTTTTCGCGTGCGATAGCGCCGGTCCTGTCGGTCGAACCATCGTCCACTACCAGGATGTCAGCGAACGGCATGCTCCATTTTATCTCTTTGATCACTGAATGTATGCTTTGTTCCTCGTTATACGCCGGCAATACGACGAGATAAGTTTTCATGGATACAAATATAATATATGGATCGGGAATAAATTGGAATGGGAGGGTGATCCCACTACTTTATCATCCTCCTTCTCATGAGTCTGAAGGGATAGGGGGCAAGGATCAGAACAACGGCTGCGACCCACGCTATATCCCAGAGGGCTAAAGAGCCGTTGGAAGAGGCCCGGCAGACATTGACAAGGTGATACAGAGGAGTGAAAAAAGCGATCTTCGCAACGAGAGGCGGCAGTGAATCAATGGGGAAAAAGATCCCTGAAAAAAGAAACATTGGAGTCATCAGAAGAGTATAGAAATAATTAAACGAGTCTATGCCCGGAACGATCGCGACGAAGATGAGCGATATCTCCGCAAAAATAAGTCCGCTCAGAAAGAGGACCGGAATGGAGAGCACCACCAGGGGAGAAGCGACAAGCCCGAAGGCCGAGATGACGATCATGATGATCGTGCCGTAAAGCATGCTCTTCGTGGCCCCCCACATCATTTCACCGGCCACGAGATCGTTGATATTGACCGGTGTGGCGAGGATGGCGTCAAAGGTCTTTTGAAAGGTCATTCGGACGAAGGTCCCGTAAGAACATTCATAGGTCGCCGCGAACATGGCCGATGAGGCTATTATTCCCGGTGCGATGAAATTAACGTAAGGCACCCCCTTTATCTCTTTTACATAAGCGCCGAGCCCCAGTCCCAGGGCGGCCAGGTACAGAACGGGCTCGACGAAATTAAGGGCGATGCTCGATTTGTAGAGCTTCGTATATACGGTGAGATGTCTTTGCCAGACCCGAAACGCTCTTCTAAGATTCAAGAGGACTCCCTGTAAGCGTAAGATAGACATCCTCCAGCGTGCCTCCGTGGGTCTTCGAGAGACGCGAAGGGGAATCTGTCGCAACAATCTTGCCTGATCCCATGATAGCCACCCTGTCACAGAGGCGCTCGGCTTCCTCCATATAGTGCGTCGTGAGAAGGAGGGTTGTGCCCTGGGACTTCAGATGCTGCAGGGCGTCCCACACGGAATGCCTGCTGTGGGGGTCCAGGCCGACTGTCGGTTCGTCCAGGATGAGAAGTTCCGGCCGGTTTATCAGCGACCTTGCAAGGAGCAATTTCCTTTTCATCCCGCCGGAGAGGTTTCTTATCGGGGCGTTTTCCTTTGCCTTCATCTCCACGAACCCGAGCAGTTCCTGCGCAAACGGTCTGGATTCTCTGGAGGGTATATCAAAATATCGCGCATAAACAATCAGATTTTCTATGACGGACAGGTCGGGATCGAGATTGTCGTCCTGAGGCATGACGCCTGTTTTTGCCTTGATCTCGCTTGGGTTTTCACGTACGTCCATGCCGAATACCTTTACGTCCCCTGCAGTGGGGGGCATGAAGCAATGTATTATACCCATCACTGTCGTTTTACCGGCGCCGTTCGGTCCGAGGAACCCGAAGCACTCCCCTCTCATGATGGCAAAATCGATCCCGTCGACCGCCCTCAGGCTGCCGTAATCCTTGATGAGTCCTTTCGCTTCAACTATAAACATGACCGATATTATAGCACTGTATCGGTCCCTCCCCTCATAGTTAGCGGGTCAGGGGGGGGAGGACCATGTCTCACCCCTCACGTTTCCCTTTCACAGTCTCCTTCTGAAAAGCGCAAAAAAATGTTCCATCAGTTTCTCATAAAAAGGCCTTTTCGCCCACTGCTCAAGGGTTATTTTTTCCGAATTCCTGAGATCTTCCATAAAGATATCCACCATCTGCCTGCCGAAATCAAGGTCGACAATACCGACATTTCCCTCGTCGTTTCTCCTGAGAGACTGGAAATCCAAGTTTGCCGAGCCGATCACACTCCAGATCCCGTCGAATACCGCGGTCTTTGCATGCAGTATAACGCCTCCATAAGTGTAGATCTCCACTCCGGACCTCAGAAGTCTTCTGAAGAAGGCCCGGCCCGCGTAATGGGCGGCGGTAATGTCGGATATCCCGGGCAGTAGCAGTTTGACATCCACACCTCTCATCACCGCCTCGGCAAGTACCTGGAGCATTCTCCTGCTGGGTGTAAAATATGCGGTAGTAAGAAAAATGCTTTTCCTTGCCCTGGTTATGCTGTAATAAAGGAGCTTTCGCATACGACGCCTCCCTTTTGCGGAACTGGCGAAGATCGGAAGAACTGGCAGGCCGGACTCAAACGGCGGTATGTTTTTGCTGTATCCGATCCGGGCGCCTTTCGACAAATGCCA
>JBECKU010000188.1:0-4540 GCA_040235385.1 Candidatus Sulfobium sp.
GAGGGTCAGGGTGAAACTCCGAAGGTCGATTTTCAGTGATCCTCCGATGCGGGCAACAAGTCTCTTCCGGGATGAAAGACAATTCGGGCTGAGGGTCTTTTGTCCGCAATTGCGACAGCTGAAAATAATAGAGCCATACACGGACTCTGCTGCCTTGGTCATCCGAAGCGGACATAAGTTACATAACTTCCGTCTCGCTTCGTACCAACGCCCTGTATGGCTCCAGGATATCTAATGCGATGCCCCAGAGCCGGTAAGCCAAAAGCTCTTTTTAAGTGGGTGCCTTCCCGGATGCTTCAGGCTCCCTCTTCGTGAGAGGCATGCTCACCACATCCAGCTCCGGCTCCCATACTCAGTTGCTTGATCCTATGGCTTATCCGGTCCGGAGAACCGCTTTTCTCTCTCAATTTTATTTTAGCTCGAAAATACGGCTTGGTCAAGAAAATAAGCAGGCTACATGTGGCTTACGAAGAAGTCTAAGTATCTGTAATAAAATGTTTTTTAGCAAGTATTTCGCAGAGGAAATCTATTTCTTGAACTCTTCCATGGCTTCTTCAATTATGCGTTCCGGACAGTCTTTGTACTTCGGCGAAAAATGTATAGGCACAAGCTTGCTCACGCCGGCCTCTCTCCCGATCTTACCACAGACTTTTGCGGTTAGATGGAAGCGCTCACGTGCTCTATGTATGTCCTCTTCGAGGAAATATGCCTCACAGTAGAGAACATCGGAGCCCTTGACAAAATCGACGAGCCGGTCGACATTCCTCCGGCTGATCCCGACATCGGTGGCATATGAGATCTTCTGTCCCTTTGAAAACCGGACTATTTCCATAAGCTGACCGACGGTATATATTTTCCCTTCAATGACCACAGGATGGTCGCTCCGTGGATTTTCTCTCAGCAGCTTCTTGAAATCCGTCAGCCACGGGCCGACCTTGAGTCCTTTCCTTTGTAACATGTCCTTATCGATGTTAATTCCGACTGCCGCTGTGAGAGAATAGGCGTTGCAGGGAATGCCGTGGCTCAGTATCAAGGCGTTTACTCTGAAGGCGGGGTCTTTCAACATAAGACCGTCTTCAGCATCCGTCTCGCCGATGATCTCCTTTCTGAATTTATTCCTTGCCCGAAAAGCGGAGCGAGTGACCTTCTTTCCGTCGAAGGCAAAGACATTGATTTTTGTCGGATAATCATGGATGAGATTCCAGGTATATCCGCGGAGTTTCCCCTGGACCCGGGCGGCGATGTCCGAGGGGCCGTAAACATTCAGCGGCGCAGTTCTCTTCACTATCATCCTCAGGAGAACATCGAACCCGATAAAGTGATCGATATGGGCATGAGAAACAAATGCGTCCGAAATCTTATAAATTTCAGACGCCGACAGCCCGGTAATATCCCCCAGATCGAACTGGAGGGCGCGTTTCTCCCAGGGTACCCTTATAAAGAGGCAGGGGTCCCCAAAATATCCGTTAAGCATTCTTTGATGGAAGCCGGGCTTCATCGGGAATTATCTTTTATTGTGATATAATAAACCCAAAAATGAAATAACGACCGAAAAAATTACTGGAGATCTTCGATAGAGAAGTTCTTTTGTCTTCTTCATTATTTTTTTTGACCGGACAAATAAAACGGAGGATATATGCCGGAATTGCGAAAAGATCCCATTGTCGGCAGGTGGGTGATCATATCTGTCGAGAGAGGAAAAAGACCTACCGATTTTGTATCGCCCTCACAAAGGATGAAAGGGGGATTTTGCCCGTTCTGCCCTGGTAATGAATATACAACGCCTCCCGAAATCATGGCGTTCCGTGCGCCCGGCACACAGGCAAATTCTCCCGGATGGACATTGCGGGTCATGCCTAATAAATTCCCTGCCCTTCAGATATATGGAGATCTGGGAAAGACAGGCGAGGGAATATTCGATAAAATGAACGGGGTCGGGGCTCACGAGGTAGTAATTGAGACGCCGGAGCATAATCTTTCACTCTCGACGATGTCCCAGAAAGCGGTAGAGGACGTATTATGGGCATGCCACAGCAGACTTTCCGACCTCAAAAAAGACAGTCGTTTCAAATATGTGCTGATCTTCAAGAATGAAGGCGAGGTGGCCGGCGCCTCATTGGAGCATACGCACACCCAGTTGATCGCCCTTCCTATTGTACCGAAACTTGTGAAGGAAGAAATCGATGCGGCAAAACACCATTATGAATTCAAGGAAAGATGCATCTTTTGCGATGTGATCAACCAGGAACTGGAAGACGGGAAAAGAGTCATATATGAAAATTCCAGGTACGTAGCAATTTCTCCCTTCGCCCCGCGGTCGCCGTTCGAGACCTGGATTTTGCCCAAGAAACATGAGTCGATGTTCACCCCTCCGGACAGGAGTTTCTCGGATCTGGCCGAGATCCTGCAGCGGATATTAAGGCAGATGGACCGGATTCTCGATACGCCGCCATACAATTTTGTGCTTCATATCTCCCCCTTTTATGATGAAACAAACGAATATTATCACTGGCATATCGAATTGATGCCGAAACTTACAAAAATCGCCGGTTTCGAGTGGGGTTCCGGCTTTTATATCAACCCGACACCCCCGGAGGAATCCGCCAAATTCATGCGTGAAGCCCGAATATAATGTTTGGGTATTCCTGGAAATCTGCGGCTTACTGCCTCAAGAATGGTTTTCGGCGACAGCAGCCGGATGAGGTGACCGGATGAAGATATTGATCGCCGCCCCGGAAGCTATTCCTTATGTAAAGACGGGGGGACTGGCGGACGTGACAGGCGCTCTGCTCAAGGAATTTCGCATGGAGGACAGGGAGGCATCCCTTGTCCTTCCCCTTTACAAGTCGATCAAAAAAAAATTCAGACCCCGAAAAACAGGAAAGGTCGTCCGTATTAAATTTGAAGAGGCCTTTCTGGAAGGGGAAATCTGTACGTCGGAGGAGCACAATGGTGCTTCCATATATTTCATTGACTGTGATAAACTTTATGGCCGGTCCGAACTCTATGGGACACCCGCCGGAGATTATCCCGATAATGCCCTGAGGTTCGCTTTTTTCTCGATGGCCGTTCTCGAACTCTGTCTTGCCATGGATCTCAGCCCGGATATTATTCATTGTCACGACTGGCAAACTGCCCTCTGTCCGCTTTATCTCAGAACTTTGTACCGTGACAAGATAAATTTCAAGAAGACGGCCACTTTGTTCACTATCCACAATCTCGGCTACCAGGGAACCTTTCATCCTTCCGCAATGCGTTTCACCAACCTGGGAAGAGAATATTTTACCCCTGAAAGGCTCGAATTTTATGGAAAATTGAATTTCATGAAGGCAGGTATCATCTATGCTGACATGTTGAATACCGTCAGCAGGACATATGCCAGGGAAATTCTCACACCGGAAAATGGATTCGGGCTCGACGGCCTGCTCCGAACTAGGGAAGAAGACCTTTACGGCGTCATAAACGGGCTGGACTACAGGGAATGGGACCCCTGGACGGACGATCTTATCCCTTCAAGGTACGGACTGGAGGACCTGACCGGGAAAATAGAATGCAAGAGATTCCTTATTCAGGAAACCGGACTCCAGGACAAAAAAAAACCGCTCCTGGGGATGGTCGGCAGGCTCTCATCCCAGAAAGGCCTCGATCTTGTCGCCGAATCGATCGGGGAAATAATTTCCTGCGGCGCAAATATAGTCATTCTCGGCAAGGGGGATGAACATTATGAAAACCTCTTCGGATCAATCTCCGATAATAATAAAGGGCTCGTTTTTGTAAAAATCGGGTTCAGCGAAGGCTTTTCCCGTATGGTTTACGCTGGAAGCGATTTTTTCCTTATGCCGTCAAAATATGAACCCTGCGGTCTGGGGCAGCTCATAGCCCTTAGATACGGAGCCGTTCCTGTCGTGAGAAAAACGGGAGGGCTTGCCGATACAGTGAGGGATTACAATCACATGTCTTCGGAAGGCACGGGGTTTTTTTTCACCGACTTCTCTCCCGACGCTCTGCAAAACTCTATAAAAAGAGCATTATGTGTCTATGTCGAGAGAAAGAGAATGCACAAAATGACCACTGATGTCATGTCGGAAAATTTTTCGTGGAGGAAATCTGCCGAAAGCTATCTTGAACTTTACGAAAAAGCAAAAAGAAGAATAACCGGATGAGTTTACGGATAAAACTTTCGCTCATGCTTGCTTCCTTCCTGGTCCTGATAGGTGTTTTTGCAGCCGGCACTCTCGTGATCTTTGAAAACCTTAGCGTCAATATGAGCAGACTCAACTCCGTAAGTCAGGAGTACAAGCTAATACGTGGACTCCAGTCCCAGATATACGATTTTATGCACGTGACCAGAAACTGGGGATTGACCGGTGAAGCGAAGTTCAGACAACAGTACCAGGCCAAACTTGCCCAGACCTATGAAGGCTTCGAGAAAACACGCGAGCTTTCCGCTCAGCACAAGGAACTGGAGAATATAGAGTCGGAATTCCGCCAGGTGGCCAAATACGCACGGGCTGTGATAGAAATCAGAAAACCTGTTGGA
>JBECKU010000235.1:0-6339 GCA_040235385.1 Candidatus Sulfobium sp.
TATCCAGAAAGAACCACATTATGTGCTTCACGCAGCACCTGTGAAAATTCGTGATCCTCATCCGGAGTGCGTGGATCGACGAAGAAGATATCGAAGGCGATTACCCTCGCGCCTTCTCTCGTCAATCTTTCAACAAGGCTTGTGTGGAGTTGACGCGGCCATTTCCTGGGGTCGTCAGGGAGATTAAATCTGTCTGCAGATTCTCTGTCCGCGCTTACGACTATCACATCTGATGGGGCTTGCCTCGTTCCCCTAAGGGTAAACAATAAGTCGAGGCCTATGTTTTGCTCAAGGCTGAATCCGATAGGGAGTAGACTTACCCCAACTCCCACTATTCCTGTCAGAAATCCAAGGACCACCGCCTTGGAGAGACGAGACATCACGGGAAAATTCCTGAAGTTAAGCTTGTTCTCAACCAGGTAATAACGCTTTCAAGTAGGTTCTTAACCTATTTACTGTACGTCCCCCTCTGTTCTCCTCTTTACTATAATTCTGCCTAACAGGTCTATATCCCTGCAGGAGTTCCCCTTTCTATTATGTCATCATAGCACAGGGGACAGTACTTGAAAAGGAAAAATCTCAGTTAAATCTAGTCGACACCTCATCTCAACTGAGCATCCCTGGTTATATGGACTAAAAGCCAATTCGCGAAACCGAGGAATTATGCAACTGTTGGTTTTGAAGATCAACCGAGAGGGTTGATATCTGGCACAGTGTGCAGGAAGGAACAGAGACTTCACCTGAAAGTGCTGACATTAGAAATAGAAAGGGCCAAGTACGCAGCCTATTGAACTTGTTGATATTTAAGAGGATTAATGGTGGAGCTGATCGGGATCGAACCGACGACCTCTTGAATGCCATTCAAGCGCTCTCCCAACTGAGCTACAGCCCCACAAATCGCATCAGGCAAAGTTAAAATAACACATTTTTAAACGTATCTGCAATATATCAAGGGGTCTACGTATAGCAGAGATGAAAAAGAACAAAAGGCAACTTTGATCTCCAGCTGTTCTTTGAAATCTCCCTATTTTATTCTGGAAAGAATGCCTTCAATAAAGTTGAGTGACAGCTTCATGTCTTTGCCCTCTGCGACCTGAACTGATTCATAAAAATCGCAGTCGCTGCATGTTTCCAGTTTTTGGGCAAAGGTGCCCTGGACATCTCCCTGACATGCACTGCCGGCGATCAGCCAGCAGACCCGCCCGCCGTTTTTACCATCGTGAACGCCGTCGTACAGGGACATGGTCGGGACGGGGCAATTGCCGGATGTATCGCGGTTTCTTTTTTTCTCCATACCGCATTTTTTGAACTCCCAACAATTCTTCTTCATAAGCCTCCCCTTTCCGGGAAAACCCGCCTCGTATAATTTTTTCGGCCTATTATACTGAAATCTACCGAAAAAATAGTATGTTTTTTTACCCGGCTTTTGAGAAGGTCGGGGAAAGCTTCCTATCAAACATCCCCGCTCCCCTTTCTCAGGTTGGGACTTCAGGCCCGACGAAGCGATGTGTCTTTGCAAGGGCTCTTTCTTGATTTTCAGGCATGTTACCCAATAAAATGAAAGCCTGTGAAGATCAGTATCGTCAACGGCAGGGCCATCCGGACCCGTACTGAAGACACCATTTATCAGACATTGAAGGAAAATGGTGTATACCTTGTCGCCTCCTGCGGGGGCAAGGGTGTCTGCGGCAAGTGCCGGGTAAAAGTCCTTGACGGACCGCACAAGGTGGTATCGACAGGGAAGCTCAGGAAGAAGGACATAGAAGAAAATTTCGTGCTCGCCTGCCGTACCTACCCGAAAGGCGATCTCCTCATCGAGATCCCCGAAGAATCGAAGCTCGTTATCGGTGACAAGATTGCCGTTTCCAAGTCCAGGGATCTCATGGATCTTTTGCGTTCCTGCGAGACGACAATCTCGCCGATGGTGAAGGTGGTCGGTCTTCAACTCGATCTTCCGTCCATCGAAGACCACATTAGCGACCTCGAGCGGCTCAATAAGGCGCTTACCCGGGAAGGCATTACCGACATTAGGTTCTCTCATGGGTTTGTCAGGTCCCTTGCAAAAACCCTGAGAGAGGCCGGTTGGAACGTGAATTTCACGTGGATGGAAGATCTGGGGGCCGTCTCTCTTTCTGCCGGGGATGGGGCGGGGAGATATGGTATTGCCGCCGATATCGGGACGACTACTGTCGTCGTTTATCTCGTAAATTATTCGGACGGCAGCCTTGTGGATGTCGGCATGACGTACAACTCCCAGATGCGCTACGGGGACGACGTGATTACCAGGATCGTCCACGCTACCGAAGGAGGAGGACTCGAGGACTTGAGAAAGGCCGTGGTGACCGATATCAATGACCTCCTTCAGCCGGTTTGTGAACGGCATAATATCCGCAGAGACGACATCGATTCCGTTGTCCTGTCGGGCAACACGACCATGGAACAGCTCCTATGGGGAATGGACCCGGGGTCGATACGGGAAGAACCCTATGTTCCTACGGTGAATTTTTTCCCTGTCTGGCAGGCGGAGGCCGCGGGCATAAGAGTGAACAGCGGGGCACCCGTGTATACCCTGCCTTGCGTAGGCAGTTATGTCGGAGGAGATATTGTGGCAGGGGTGCTGGCTTCGCGCATGCATACGAAACCGGAGATCGCGCTTTTTATGGACATAGGTACCAACGGAGAGATCGCTATCGGCAATAATGAGTGGCTGATAACCGCAGCCTGTTCAATGGGGCCCTGTTTCGAGGGGTCCGGTATTCGTCACGGCATGAGGGCCACTGAAGGGGCGATAGAGGCGGTAAAAATAGATCCGGCCGGGTATGAGCCCGCTCTCGAAGTGATAGGAAAAGCAGTGCCGTCGGGTATCTGCGGTTCCGGAATGATCGATGCCATCTCCGAACTTTTCTTCTCCGGGGTAATCGACCAGAAGGGGAAATTTGCAAGGGACCTGAAGACTGAAAGAATACGGATAGAAGATGAGGGGCCTGAATTTGTTCTCCATAAAGGTGAATTGAAGGACATTGTCCTGACCGAAGTGGACATAGAAAACGTGATAAGGGCGAAGGCCGCTCTTTATGCCGGGGTCTCCCTGCTCCTGAAAGAGGTCGGTCTTACGCTCGATATCGTCGAAAAGGTCTATATCGCCGGCGGGTTCGGCAACTATCTCGATGTCGGCAAGGCTGTCATGATCGGCATGCTCCCGGACATGCCGGAGGAGAAGTTTACCTTTATCGGGAACAGTTCCATCACCGGGGCATATCTGTGCCTGCTTTCGAAGAAGATGCGGAAGGAGGCCGAGGAGATCGCCGGGAAAATGACATATATGGAACTCTCGGTTTCCAGGGGCTTTATGGACGAATACATGTCGGCGCTTTTCCTGCCTCACACCAATATGGACCTGTTCCCCAGCGTCAGAAGCCGCTACGGGAAATAAGTCTACGTTCTCACAAGCAGGTTATCGATCAGGCGGGTTTCCCCGATCCTTGCGGCGACCGCCAGCACGACTTCCGTTTGAATATCATCGACTTCATCGAGGGTCTCCGGATCATAGACTGAAGCATAATCTATCCCGGTGATCAAATTCTCTCCGGCAAGGATCCTCTCCATTATTTTACGAATTTCCGGCGCAGAGCGCGTGCCGGAAGCTATCGCTTCAGCGCCGGCGGTCAGTGAACGGTAAAGCGCCCCGGCGGCTTTTCTTTGGACCTCGTCCAGGTAGAGGTTACGTGAACTTATCGCAAGACCATCCTCTTCTCTGATAGTGGGGCAAACTACGACCTCGGTATCGAAATCGAGGTCCTTCGTCATCCTTTTTATCACTACTGTTTGTTGAAAATCTTTCTGGCCGAAATATGCCCTCGCGGGACAGACGATATTGAACAACTTGGCGACGATTGTCGCAACGCCCCTGAAATGACCGGGCCTGAATCCCCCGCACATTTTTTCAGAGACGTGGTCTACACTGACGGTTGTTGAAAATCCGTCGGGATACACGAGTTTGAGGTCGGGGACAAAAAGAATGTCGACCCCGCGCTCGCGCAAATTTTTTATATCGGCCTCCGCCGATCTCGGATATTTTTCGAAATCCTCGGAGAGGCCGAACTGAAGCGGATTTATAAAAATGCTCACCACAACCACATCATTCTCGGCCCCTGCCCTTTTGATCAGGCTCATATGACCTTCATGGAGAGCACCCATAGTCGGGACGAATCCCAGAGTTCTCCCCTTCATGCGGTATCTCCAGCAGGTATCCTGCATAATACGCGGCATTCGTATGATTTCCATTGTCATATCCTCTTCTGATGAATGAAATGAAGGAAATCTATTTTACAACGTGGAAGGATTAAAGTGTTCCCGAACAGGCCTTGCCGATGAGGACGGAGCTTTTCGAGTGCCCGAGGACCCTCCGTGACACGCTGCCCATCATCCCCCGCATTCCCCGCAGCCCCCGGCAACCCACCGCGGTGATATCGGGTCCCATCGCCTTTTCGGCTTCAAGTATTTCAATCGAAGGATCTCCAGTTTTAATCAGCGACTTTATATTTCTGAACCGGCCGGCAAGTTCAGTCCGGAAGTCTTCAATGATCTTTTCCGAAGTTCCGTATTCGGACTCTCTTATCCGAGCTACATCGGATTTTACGCGTTCGTCGATCTCGATCGCGAATTTTTCAGGTATATCCGATACGGCCGACCAAAGGATATGCATAACGGTGATTTCGGTATCTTCACGAAACGGGATGATATTTAATGTCCTAGCAGTTTCGCGGGATGCGTCGGAGCCGTCAACGGCAAAGAGGACCTTCATCGTATCCGAACGTTCCTCCTCGGAATGCTTGACGACCAGGACCGGTTTAGGAGAGTTTATCGCTACCGAGCGTGTAGAGCTTCCCAGAAACAGGCGTTTGATACCCTTTACTCCCCGTGCGCCCATAACAATCAGGTCTATATCCGACCCCGTGGCGATGTCTATTATCGTGGTGTCCGGGTAGCCTTCTTCCTCACGCGTGATGACCCCGGCTTTAACCGGTTTAAGGATATCTTCGGAAGAGGCAAGTATTTTGGGGGCTACCTTTCTGATGGCGTGCCTTATCTGGGCGTGGTAGTCGTCCTCGTAAGGGATCTCGCTTATTACGTGCAGGACAATAATGCTGTCTTGCTCAGAAAAGGCAAAGCGGGTGAGAAAACGTGCCGCCTCCTCTGAATTTTCAGAACCGTCTGTGGCAAACAATATCTTCATTTGCTCTTCCCCCTTCCTAGGCAAATCTTATCACATGAAAAGGCGAGGAGCAAAAAGATTTTCCATGGATGGTCTATCCCGGTTTGCCGTATCAGACCCCGAGTTCTGTCATCAGGGCGTCAAAGAGTTCTTCCTCTTTCAGCCTTTTTATTATTTTCCCTTTTTTGAAAAGGAGCCCCCTCCCTTTGCCGCCGGCTATCCCTACGTCGGCTTCTCTTGCTTCCCCCGGCCCGTTCACTGTACAGCCCATAACGGCGACGGTCACAGGACCATCATAATTTTTCAGTCGCGCCTCCACCCTGGCAGCAATACCGCGCAAATCGATCTCGCATCTGCCGCATGTAGGGCAGGATATAATGTTCGCTCCATGTTCTCTCAGCCCGAGGGACTTCAGAATCTCATAAGCGGCCCTTACCTCCTCGACCGGGTCGGCCGACAGGGAAACACGGACAGTATCGCCGATTCCCTTTGACAAAAGAATGCCGATGCCCACCGAACTCTTCACCAGGCCGGTAAAAGGAGGCCCGGCCTCTGAAATCCCGATATGGAGAGGGTAGCGGAATGAGCGTGAAAACAGCCTGTAGGCCTCTACGGTCGTCGGCACATTCGAAGCCTTGAGGGAGACTTTTATCTTTCTGAAGCTCATGGATTCGAGTATCCCGATATGTTCGGCAGCGCTTTCAACGAGGGCCTCCGGAGTGGGATGATCGTATTTTTTCAAGAGTCCTTTACCGAGAGAGCCGGCATTGACCCCAATCCGGATCGGGATATCGAGGTCGTCCGCAGCCGCGACGACTTCCGCCACCTTCCACCTCGCTCCGATATTGCCCGGATTGATCCGGAGCCCGTCGATCCCCTGGCGCATGGCCTCGATCGCGAGCCTCCAGTCAAAATGAATATCGGCAATTACAGGAAGGGATACGGACTTCTTGATATTTCCAAGGGCCTTTGCGGCATTCATGTCCGGAACAGCGAGACGGATGATCTCACATCCGGCCTTTTCGAGCGAGAGGACCTGCTTCACGGTGGCTGAAACGTTTCTCGTGTCCGTTTTCGTCATCGACTGGACGCTTATGGGGCTGCCGCCGCCGACGGCGATATTC